>JANXYW010000060.1 GCA_025355835.1 Chloroflexota bacterium | reverse complement strand
TCCATGTACCTTCGCGTGAAAGGGGCAGGATCATGTTTCAGCATTTCTGACGCCTGACCCCGAACGAATTCGTTCGGGGTCTCTGTTTTCTCCAACTCGATCATCGTTCATCGAAAGGCAGTACGTGATGCGACTCATCGCTCTCGCGTGCCTCGGTCTGGCGTTCGCGCTGGCCGGCGGCACACAACTCTACGCGGCGCAGCCGGAAACCACCGCCGCGCAGAAGGCCACGGACTACATCCGCACGCTCCAGAACACCGACGGCGGCTTCGGCGGCGGCACATCCTCGTCAGCTGGCGCGACGATCGAGGCGGAGCTCGCCTTCTCCTCGAAGGGCATCAATCCGAAAACGGTTACCAACCCTGGAAAGTCGCCGGCCGACTATCTCGCGACGCAGGCGGTCTCATACAGCGCGACCGCGGGCGGCGCCGCGAAGCTCGTTGTGGGCATCGCCATGATGAATCTCGACGCAACTTCGTACGGCACGATCGATCCCCTCGCCGTCATGGAGTCGAAGTACAACGCCACGACGGGCAAGTACGGCGACGATCTGTTCGCGCAATCGCTGTACATGCTTGCGGAGCGAGCCCTTGGACGACCGGTACCGCCCGCAGCCGTGACATATACAGAATCGTTGCAGGGCGCGGACGGCGGATGGGACGGCACCAGCTTTGAAGATACAAACACCACGGCGCTCGTCATCCGCGCGCTCATCGCGTCGGGCGTCGCGTCGGCGGATGCACACATCGTCAACGGCCTCGCGTATCTGAAATTGAGTCAACAGGCGGATGGCGGTTTCACGTTCGGGGGACCTGGCACTTCCGATCCGAATTCCACCGCGTACTGCATCCAGGCGATCGTAGCTGCCGGGCAGAGCGTCGATGCGGCAGCCTGGGACAAGGGCGGCGGCAAAACGCCCCTGTCGGCGCTCAAAGCGTTCCAGGACGCGACAACTGGAGCATTTCAGGGTGGCTTCGACGTTTCGCTCGCGACATACCAGGGTGTCCCGGGCCTGATGCTCTCCGCGTATCCGGAGTTCGCGTTCCGATCGGAAGGCGCGCCTTCTACGAACACGGCCACAAGCACGTCCACGCGCACATCCACCGCCACCGCTACGGCGACGCCAGAGAACCTGACGCCGACCGCGACGGCGCACATCAACACGGCGACGAAAACGAGCGTGCCGTCGACGGCAACGCCGGCCGCAACTTCGACATCGGCAGCGCAGAAAACCGCCGCAACGGGCTTGGTCGCTGGCATCGACGCAGCGCCGCCGCGCATCGCGGCCGTTGCGGGCGCGGTTCGCGCGCCCAATACGGGCAGCGGCTCCGATAGCGGTTCGGGCGCGCAGATCTCGGCGATTGCGATGCTGCTGACAGGCGGAGGGCTGCTCGCCGCGGCGGGCGTGCTGTCTGCACGCAAACGACGAGGCACGATGTGACCGTAGCGGCGAGATCGGGCACAGCGCGGCGCGCCGGCGTATCGATGCCGGTGCGGCCGCGCGTCGCTGCCGCGCATCCCGCGGCGTGGGCCGGCTGGCTCGCGGCGGGGATGACGATGGTCTTCCTCACGTCGAACCCGCTGTACCTGGCGACGATCGCGCTGGTCGCGCTCGTCGTCTACGTCGCGTCGCGCCGGGATGATCGGCGCAGCCTCGATCTCCTGCTGCCGATCTGGCTGCTGTTCACGCTTTCGATGCTGCCGCTCAATTTGCTGACGGGCAGCAGCGGCGCCACACCGCTCTTCGATCTTCCCGAACTGACGCTTCCGGGATGGCTGGCGAGCGTCACGTTCGGCGGCACGATCACCGCGGAGTCGACGGCGTACGCCGCGAGCCGCGCCGTCGGCATCATGGCGATCGTGCTGATGGTGTGCGCGTTCAACGGCGCGATCGATCACTTCCGCCTGCTCAAGCTCGTGCCACCGGGGTTGGCGCAGCTCGGCATCATCGTGACGGTCGCGCTACTGCTGCTGCCGGAGACCGTGGCTCGCGCGACGGCGCTGCGCGAAGCGCGGCTGCTGCGTGGCCATCGCGGCGGCATCCGCGCGTACTCAGCACTCCTGATTCCGCTGTTGGCGGAAGCGTTGGAGCGATCCGTGCAGCGCGCCGAGTCGCTCGATGCGCGCGGCTTTGGCCGCCTCGAAGCGGGATCGAACGCGATGGCGTCGGTGCTGACCGTGGCATGTGTCGCCATCGCCGCGTCGGCCGCATTCGCGTCGTACTACACGTCGCACCACGCGCTGACGATGACCATCGCAGTCGCCGCGAGCGGCGCGGCGTTGGTCGCGGTGTGGCGACAGGGCCGCGAAAACGCCGCGGTGCACATGCGGCGATTGCCGCTTTCGTCGCGCGACATCGCCGTACTCGCTGCGGCGCTCGTCGGCGCAATCGTGTTCGTGACCCTGCGCGCGACCGAGACCGGCGGGATCACGTATCTGCCATTTCCGGAGGTCGCAGTGCCGGCGTTCGGCCCAGCGGGCGCGGCCGCGGCGCTGCTCCTGCTCGCGCCGGCACTGCTGTTCGAACGCGTGCGCCCGCAATGACTGCGATCGTCGAAGCGCGAGGCCTCGGATTCCAGTACGCGAACGCGCCGCGCGAGACGCTCTCTGATCTTTGCTTCGACGTCGACGAAGGCGAACTGCTCGTCGTTTGGGGTCCGTCGGGTGGCGGCAAATCGACGTTGTTGCGCACGATGAACGGCCTCGTGCCGCACTTCCACGGCGGCGCATTTAAGGGCAGCGTACGCATTGCCGGCATCGATACGCGCACGCGCCAGCCGCGCGACCTCGCAAGCGTCGCCGGCATGGTATTCCAGGAGCCGGAAACGCAGATCGTCGCGCAAACAGTTGAGGACGAGATCGTCTTCGGCCTCGAGAACATGGGGTGCGACCGCGCGCTGACGCGACGGCGTCTTGAGGAAATGCTCGATGCGATCGGTATCGCGCATCTGCGATCGCGCGCGCCGTCGTCGCTCTCCGGCGGCGAACAGCAGCGTGTGGAATTGGCCGCGTTGCTGGCGATGCATCCGCGTGTGCTGTTGCTCGACGAGCCGACGTCGCAACTCGATCCGCAGGCCGCGCAAGACGTGCTGGCGAAGGTGCTGGAGCTGCGAGACGACCTCGGCCTCACGGTCGTCGCGTCGGAGCACCGGCTCGATCGCCTCGTGCAGCACGCCGATCGGATGATGCACGTGCCGGGAGACGGCTCCATATCTATCGCCGCGCCTCGCGATGCGATGGCCGGATCGCCTGCCGCGCCGCCTGTGAGCCAGATAGGCGCGGCGCTCGGCTGGTCGCCGCTGCCGCTTTCGGTCGCGGAAGCGCGCAAGTTCGCCGGGCCGCGGCGCGAACGTTCGGCCGTCGTTGAAGCGCACTCGGAGCCGGGCGAAACGATCGTCCGCGTGCGTGATCTCTCGGTACAGCTCGGCGGCCGCGACGTGCTACGCCACGTGACGCTCGATCTCCGCGCGGGGGAAATCATTGCGCTGATGGGGCGCAACGGCGCCGGCAAGACGACGCTCCTGCGCGCGCTCGCCGGGTTGGTCGCGCAGGGCTCTGCCGCCATCGCCTTCGCGCGTCCGGAGCTACGGGACGAGCACTATCGCCACTTGGCGTTCGTCATGCAGGATCCGGCATCGATGCTGTACCAGCGGACGGTCGCGCGCGAGATCGCCGATGTGCTGCGAGGGACGAAGCGCGACGGCTCGGTCGAAGAAGCACTACGCACGTGGGAGCTGGAGGATCTCGCGCAGCGCGATCCGCGCGACCT
>JANXYW010000001.1 GCA_025355835.1 Chloroflexota bacterium | reverse complement strand
CGCGGCGTTTCGCCGGCAAGCAGGGCGCGGATGGCGGGGAGTGCTTCGTGTGCGGCTTCGATGCCGGCGTCGAGGCACTGCGACATGCCGAGGACGGAGTTCGCGAGGCCGTTCATCACCGGACGCAGCACGATGTGCGCCGTCCGGCCGGGGCGCAGTTCGCTGGCGGCGGCGTGGATGGTAAACGGGACGCCGGCGAATGTCCGCGTCAATGATGCGCGCTCCATGCGCTGCGCGAGCCAGGTGGCAGGCTCGCGCAGGCCCTGCGGCAGCGTGTACGGGTGGCCCAGCTCGACAGCAACGATGACGTCGGCGCCGAGTTCGGTCGCGGCATCGACGGGCGCGGCGTCCCAGAATCCGCCGTCGAGGAAGTGGCGGCCCTGGTGGGCGACCGGGCGCGCGATCACCGGGATGGCGATCGATGCTTCGATGGCGTCGATGATCGGGCCGGACGCGATCGTCACGGAGCGCCTCTCGACGATGTCGGATGCGGTGGCGGCGTACGGGATGGGCAGATCTTCGATGTGGTGGCCGACCAGGGCCTCGTAAAAGCGGCGGGAGAGCCGATTGTCGTCGCGGATCTTGAGGCGGCGGCGGAAGAACTCGACGACTTCGCGTTTCGGGTTGTTGCGGATGCCGTCGGCGATCTCGTGCGGGCTGCGGCCGACAGCGACGAGGCCGCCGTAGAGCGAACCGATACTGGTGCCGGCAATGACGTCGACGGCGATGCCGGCTTCGTCGAGCACCTGCATGACGCCGACGTGCGCGGCGCCTTTGGTGCCGCCAGCGCCGAGCGCGAGTCCGAGCTTCAGCGTTCTCATGATGCTGTTCCCTGGCGAGGGACCTCTCCGATCATAACGATCGTGCGCGGATTGTCATGCATGGCGGGCCAAGCCGTCAATGCGTTTCGTCAAGGAAGGCTGATTCAGCGTAGCAGGAACGGTCGAGGGGAACGGGAAACACGGATTACGCGGATTTCACTGAAGGGGTTGGGAACCGCAGATTGCGAAGATGTCGCAGAGGGGGACGGGAACCACGGATTGCACGGATTTCGCGGAAGGGGTCGGAGGCGACGCGTTTGTCGTGATGGTGCTTACGGCGTGCCTTCGACGACGGCGAAGCCCAGCATGCCAGGGCCGCCGTGGACGCCTAATACGGGGCCGAAGCGGCCTACGTGGATATGGACGCCAGGGCGGGCGGCTCGGGCGCGTTCGGCGAGGGCGGCTGCGTCGTCCGGCGTGGTGGTGTGCATGATGGCGATCTCGTCGATGCGCTTGTCGACCGCGCAGAGGGCGAAGAGTTCGTCCAGGGCTTTGGCGCGGGAGCGGACGCGGGTGACGGGGAACGTCTCGCCGTCCGTCACGGTGAGGATCGGCTTGAGCCGCAGCAGGCTTCCCAGGAACCCCTGCGCGCGGCCGATGCGGCCGCCACGGCGCAGGTACTCGAGCGTCTCGAAGGCGACGGCGATGCGCAGTCGGCCCGCGACGGATTCTGCGGCTGCGGCGCAGGCCTCGCGCGTGCCGCCCGCGTTTGCGATGCGCGCAGCGGCGATGGCGCACATGCCGAGGCCCATCGAAACGGACGTGGAATCGACGATGGTGATCTTGTCGGGTGCAACCTCCCGCGCGGCGGCGCGGGCCGTCTCGATGGTGCCGCTGAGTTTGTGTGAGATGTGGATCGAGACGACATCGCCGCGCGACGTGAGGTGCTCGTATGCGTGCTGGAAGAGCGCCGGCGGCGGCTGCGATGTCGTCGGCAGCGCTTTCGTCGTTTGTAGACGCGCGTAGAACTCGTCGGCGGAGAGATCGATGCCGTCGCGATACGACTCCGTGCCGAAGGCGATCGTCAGCGGGATGACCGTGATGCCGTGCTCCGCAGCGAGCTCCTTCGAGATGTCGGACGTGCTGTCGGTGACGATGTGTACGGTCATTTGCTATTCGACGCCGATCAGGTACGGGTAGTGCGGCTGGCCGCCGGCAACGACTTCCACTTCGATACCGAAGTCGGTGCGGAGCGCGTCTGCGATCGCACCGGCGGATGCGGCGTCTTCGCCATCGCCAGCGTACAGCGTAACCAGCGGCGCGTCGCGGCCGCCGATCATGATCGAGACGCAACTCCGGACGGCGTCCGAGACAGTCGCCTCGGCGACGACGAGATCGCCGTCAACGAGCCCTATCGGCTGGCCTTCTGCGATTGTCTTGCCGTGCATCGTCGTCGCGCGGGCGGCGAGCGTCACTTCACCCGTGCGGACGTCGGTAATCGCTACTGCCATCGAGACAGCATTCTCGTCGAGCGAGGTCTCGATGTTCATCGCGACGAGGGCGGCGACGCCCTGTGGGATGCTGCGCGTCGGAATGACACGGACCCCCGGCATGTCCTTCGCAGCGATCTGTGCGGCGAGGATGACGTTCTTGTTGTTCGGCAGGACGATGACGTCCGTGGCACCCGTCGCATCGATGGCGGCGCGGATGTCACCGGCGCTGGGGTTCATCGTCTGGCCGCCGCGCACGATCTCGGCTGCGCCGAGCGATCGAAAGAGCGCCTCTATGCCGTCGCCGGCGCCGATCGCGACGACGGCGACGCCATCGATGGGCTTCGATGCGCTATCGCGGCTGCGTGCGGCGAGGGCCAAGAACTGGCGCTCCATGTCGTCGGCCTTTTCGTGCGACAGGGCGCCGAGCGTGCGGGCGTACGCGAACGCATCGTCCGGCGCGGCGGTGTGCACGTGGACGCGCACGATCGCTTCATCGCCGACAACGAGCAGGCTGTCGCCGAGCGACTGCAGGTGCGCGCGGATCGCGTCGGGATCGAGTGCGCGGCGCGCCGGTGGCTCCGACTGGATGACGAACTCCGTGCAGAAGCCGGCCTGCGCACCATCGCCGTGGAGTTGCTCGCGCGCTTCGAGCCACGACGCGTCGATGGCGCCGAAGTCGGACGGCGCGTCGTCGATCGGCTCGCCGCGCATGCCGCGCAACATGCCATCAAGGAAGACGAACAGGCCCTGCGCACCGGCATCGACAACGCCGGCTTCCTTCAGCACGGGCAGTAGTTCCGGGGTACGAGCGACCGCTTCGCGCGCGCCCTCGACGGCTGCGGCAAGCACCGCGTCGGCGCTCGTGGTGTTGTGCGCTGCGATCGCGGCGGCTTCGGATGCGCCGGTGATCGCCGTGAGGATCGTGCCCTCCCGCGGGTTCGAGACGACGCGATAGGCGGCCGCGCGTGCACGATCGAGTGCATCGGCGAGCGTCGTTGCATCGATGGTGTCGCCCGTCACGGCGGCGGCGATGCCTGCAAGGATCTGGGAGAGGATGACGCCGGAATTGCCCTTCGCGGTCATCAGTGACGCCTTCGCCGCTTCCTTCGCGACGTCCGCCGCTGTCGTAGCGCCGGACTGTTCGGCGATGGCAGCGGCGGCGCTCATCGTGAGCGACATGTTTGTGCCGGTATCGCCGTCCGGGACGGGGAAGACGTTGATGGCGTTGAGCGCCGCTGCCTGGTTGCGGAGCGCGCCCGCTCCGGCCGTGAAGGCGCGTGAGAGGGCCGCGCCGTCGATGGTGACAAGCGCGGCGGGAGCGGTTTCAGCTTCGTTTGCGGGTGGGGGCACGTGCGGCGGGTTGCCTCATGCTCGGATCGGATGCTACATTGCCGTGTTCAAGAGTCTAGCACGGTATTTCCGATTCGAAGGCGAGCATACACATGCCTGCGATATGCGCAGTCTGCGGCAAAGGGACGACCTTCGGCCGCAACATCCGACACCATCACTCCGGCCGTTGGGAGCGCGAGGCGCCCAAGACGAACCGCACGTTCAAGCCGAACCTGCACCGCCAGCTGATCCATGTGGATGGCGGCTCGGTGCGCGTCAAGGTATGTACGCGGTGCCTGCGGAGCCAGACGAAGACAGCGTAGATCTGGTCCTTTCTCGAAACGATGAGCCTCGCTGGTGCGGGGCTTTTTCTGTTTCACCTCGGTTTTCACCACAGAGACACAGAGGCACAGAGGTTTGATGCGGGCGAGAACAAGGATTGCACGGATTTCGCGGAGGTGGTCTTGTCGATTCGATCTGAACACTTGAACGAGCTGACGCGCAGCCTGGAGGCGCTGAGAGAACTGATACCAACACTGCCGATGGATGCGCGCTGGGGATCGGGCGAAGCGACGGCGGGGCACATCGCGTTCCACACGTCGGAGGCGGCCGACTTCTGGCTGCGCAACGTCATCCTCGGCGAGGAGCGCCCGCGCGGTCGTGATGCGGAGTTCACCGCAGCGCGGGACGCGAGCGCGATCATCGCATCGATCGATGCTGCGCTCGCGGCGTGCGCGGCGATCGATGCACGCGCGCCAGCGCTCGATGCGGATGTGGCGCCGCCGTCGACGATGACGGAAGGGCGTGCGTGGACAGTGCTCGATGCACTGCTGCACATGACGGGGCACACCGCGGGGCATGTCGGGGAGCTGACGGTCGTGGCGGCGCGGGGCGGGTGAGGGCGACTCCGCTACCCTAGCCATATGGGACTGACAATTGTCCTCG
>JANXYW010000036.1 GCA_025355835.1 Chloroflexota bacterium | reverse complement strand
GCGGATGCGTCCGGCGAAGGACAACGGCGTCTCGACGAACCTGCTGGACGAGAACTGTGAACTGGCGGACACGCTGGGCAAGCCGTACAACGACCGGCTGAACGTCACCTATGGGAACAACGAGGCACCGGCGGGTGGACTAGTGCCGGACTGCAAGGATGCGGCGCTGACCATCCGGATGCTGGAGGGCGACCTCAACCTCGACTGTGTGGTAGACGTGCAGGACGACCAGAGCGCGGCGTTCCGGTACGGGCAGTTCTTCGGACAGCTGAACTACAACCGGTTCTACGACCTGGAGCCGAACATCGCGCCGGACTTCGACATCGACATCAAGGATGTGCAGACGGTGTTCGGGCGCAACGGCTCGACGTGCGCGAACCCGATCCCGCAGCAGCCGCCGCTAAGCACGATTCCCGACCCATAGCCTCGTAGTAGCCCCGCATCCCGCACATTCGAAAGATCACACATGTCGCCTTGGAAGCGCTTGACGCGTCCAAGCGCGCAGGTTATCTACTGTGGTACGCGTTCGCTTTCAGGCGGAGCGATTGTGGAGGGTGGTCCGTTGGCGAAGTCACAGACTTGTTCCTGGCTCCTGGCCGCCGGCCTCGTACTCGCCATCGCGAGCGTCGCGTGCGGCGGCGGCTCCAGTAAGAGCAAGGCAACGCCTACCGATACCGTCCCGACTGAAGTGCCGCAGCCCACGGCAGTCCCCACACCGGTCGTCACGGGCAGCCACGTTAACGGTACCGTCGGTATTGGCTACGAGGCCGACATCCCGTCCGGGTGGCACCTTCGTCCGAACGTTGTGACGGCGCCCAACTTCAAGGTCGATGGCTTCTTCAAAACGAACCCGGATCCGGCGAAGCCGGACGCGCCTCAGATCAGCATTGCTGTCGGGTGCGAGCCGCCGGATTCACCGCCCGACGCTCTGGATGTCGTGCTTGACAAGAAGGTGAAGGCCCTGACTCAGCTGAGGCGCGAAGACATCAAGTCGGAGTCGCACGCGGCTGTCGATGGGCATCCGGCTTCGCAGGTCGATTACATCTTCCGGCTGCGCCAGGGAACGCCCGTTCCGGATCAGCCGCCGACAGCCAAGAACCTGGCGCTTAGCCGGCGCGAGATCGTTTTCATATCTGACGCCTGTATCTGGTCGGTGGCGCTTTCGGTGCCCAACGGGCCGCTCGGAGAAGACGCCGGCGTGCTGGAGCAGTTCTTGACGACCCTCAAGGTTCGCTCCTAACCGCTGCGTCTGCGCTAGGTTCCCAGAGCTGCATTCGGTAAAGTACCCGCGACAGGCAGCAGGACGCTCGCCCTGTCCATACGACCCCGCCACGCCCCTTCGAGTGCACGGAAGCACGCCGAGACGTTGGATCTGCTTGGGATCAATGCTTGACGCGCGAAATATTGAAGCTGATTTAACGTTTTGTCCGTAGATGCCAATGACGTTCAAGCACGAAGGTGGATTGGCCTGGCGAGCCGTATGCCGCTGGGCTATTCGCGGTTCTCTTGGATGCGTCTTTTGGGCTAGGTGGACGAATGATGCGTACGGCGTAGGGCAGCTGACACAACTATGAAGTCGCGTATGACGCCGACTCAGCGCCACTGGGCGCCGCGGCTCCTGCTGGCCCTCACCTTGGCCGCAGCGGTCTCCTACGCGTTGCCCGCTTTCCGCGCCGCTCCCGCTCGCGCGCAAGTACCGCCAGGTACGGCCATCGAGCGCGTATCGCCCGTATCGCAGATCGTCAACACCACCGACCCCACGGTGTCCGTCGATGTGACGATCGAAAGCGTCACGAACCTCGGCGCGTACGAAGTCCTCTTGGGATACGACAGCGCTGTGCTCACGTTCCTGGATGCGACGGACGGCGCGTTCCTGGGGAGCACGGGGCGGACGATTTCCTGCCCGCCACCGGTCATTCAGCCGCAGCCGGGCACGATCAAGATCCTGCACTTCGGATGCGGCACCTTCGGTGCGCCGCCGCCGAACGGCCCGAACGGCAACGGGACGCTGGCCACTATTCGATTTGTTCCCTTCGCAGCCGGCGTCACGCCACTGACGTTGACGCCATCGCTCAGTGACCCGTTCGGCAATGCCATTTCGGCAGTCGGATTCGATGGCGCCGTGACCGTTTCGTCCGGACCGACGTCGACGCCGACGCCTACGCAAACGCCGTGTCCGGGAACTTGTCCCACCGACACTCCGACGCTTACGCCATCGCCCACCAGCACGCCCGTGCCGTTCTGCGGCAATCCGTCCACGCTCATTGTGTGCGTGCAGCCAACGGCCGCGGCGGGAAGCCCGAACGTTGCGCTGAACATCGATGTCTCCATCGCCGCCGCCCCGGAGGTGCTTGGGTTCGAGTTCCACCTCGCGTTCGATCCGTTGCTGCTGAGCTACGCCGGGTTCAGCCCCGGTCCCTTCCTGTCGTCCACGGGCCGCACCGTCGTGTGCCTCCCGGCGGTCGTTTCTCCGGGCCTGATCGACGAGAGTTGCGTGACGCTTGGCAGCACCATCGCGGCGGCGTCCGGAGCCGGCATTCTCGGCACTGTGACGTTCGTACCGCTCCAGGTGGGGACGGGAACTCTGGCTCTGCCGTACGTGCTCCTTGTGGGGCCGGCGCCGACCTGCAATTCGCAAAGCTCGTGCGTGCAGAGCATCTTCCCGGCGACGATCGATGGGACGGTGAGCATCGGTCCGTGCGCCACCGTCTGCAACACCGTGACGCCAACGCCATCGCCGGGAAGATGCTCAGCACGCAAGAACTCTGTGAACCGCAGCTCGGCGCCGGGCCTACAAGAAGCACGTTCGACAGTTGCAGAGTTCCCGTACCCAGCTGCAGCGGCACGAACGTCACACTGCCGAGGATGCCTGCCC
>JANXYW010000030.1 GCA_025355835.1 Chloroflexota bacterium | reverse complement strand
TCCTGCGTGTAGTACGGCTGGACAACGTCCGGCACACGCGGGGGCTCGATACGCGCCATCGGATTCTCACGCACTTCCCCTTCCTTGAGCAGTCACTCATAGAATCGGTGCACTGCGCGGTACCGCGTGTTCACCGTGGCCGGCTTGTTGCCCTTGTCCCGCATCGCGTTGAGCCATTCGCGCAAGTGCTCTGCCGTGGCGAGCGCGAGCGGCGGGAAGCCGCCCGCCGCGAGGAAGGACGACAGCTGTTTGAGCGACCGTCCGTACCCTTCCAGAGTGTCCGGCGACTTGCCGTCACCTCGCAGGACGAGGAACCACTCATTGAGTAGGGCGGCGTCATCGGGGACACCGCTTCTGTCACGTAGGGGCGCGTCCAAAAGTACGGAATTACGGGGTCGCGACTGCTGGCTGCTAAGTGAAGCGCGCACGGCTCAGATTCAGTTTTCCGGGTTCTCACCCGGCGAAAGGACATGAGCCGTGCGCTTTGGTGGTGAGATGGAGCGGAAGACGAGATTCGAACTCGCGACCCCGTCCTTGGCAAGGACGTGCTCTACCGCTGAGCTACTTCCGCGGGCGTCCCGCAGTATAACGGTGCCTTCCGGGTACGACAACGAAGCAAAATCGCAGCCGTCAGAGCACAGGCAGCGCCCGTTCCGGCCGATGTTAGCGGTGAGGCGCAGCGTCAGACCGCGTCCGATGCAGATTCGCATCCTCTGGGGGGAGGACGACGGGTTGGGCAGCAATGTGAAGGTCAAGGACTACTACCAGGTGCTGGGCGTGACGCCGCGCTCACACGCGCGCGCCATCGAGGAGCGGTACTGGGAGCAGGCGCACGAACTCCACAACGAGCCGACGCGCCGCGCCGTCAAACGCCTGCGCCTGATCAACGAGGCGTACGAGACGCTCGGCTCCCCGTACCGGCGGGAACACTACGACAAGCAGCGCGCGCAGATCGCGTCGGTGGGTGGTTCGCGCGAGGAATCGCACGTTCTCCGCACGATCCTGAGCGTGTTGAGCAAGCCGTTTCGTCCGGACTAGCGTCGTGCGTCGTACTCGCGCAGACATCCCGTGTAGGGGCGGGCTCGCCCCGCCCGCCTGCGGCGTAAAGGGCTCGCACGGTGCAACCCCGCGACCCGCTGTTGGCCAACGTAGCGTGGGCTTTCCAGCCCGCGCGGTGTATGCAACGCGCATTCAGTCGCGCAATGATCGCAGTCCGTACACGATACGGGCGGTGCCAAGCGCCACTAACGTTCCCTGTGAATCACGTAGCGTGGACTTCAGTCCGCGCGCTGGTCGTTGCAACCGAATGTTCGAAGCCGTTTCCAGCGCCGCCCTGACTGAGCGCATGCGTCCGACAGCATGCGGCACCGACTGCGCGTCATGTAGAGCGCAACCCGTTGGGCCCGCGCTCGTGCGCTCAACCTAGCCACGATCCGAAGCCGTATCCCCGATCACCCTCCTCTCCACGTCGTGGAGAGGAGGTGGCCGAAGGCCGGAGGTGAGGTGCTCGTGCCTATATCGTGCGCACAACGAAAAGGGCGCACATGCCGTGCGCCCTACCGTGAATGCGTGCGTCGATGGAACCGACCGACCGACTATCCCTGCGCGATCTGGTAGCCCTTGCCTTCAGTCTTGATTGCCGGCGCGATCACCATCTCCGTCTTCTGGAAATCGCGGATGGTGCGCGCGCCGCACGTGCCCATCGCGGTGCGTAGCGCGCCGACGAGATTCTCGCGACCGTCGGTGCGCGACGTCGGCCCGAACATCGTCTGCTTAAGCGTTGTGTCGATGCCGACCTTGACGCGCGTGCCGCGGGGCAGTTCGCCGTGCGGTGTCGCCATGCCCCAGTGGTGGCCTCGGCCTGGCGCTTCTTGCGTTGCTGCCAGAATCGAACCGAGCATCACGGCGTCCGCGCCGGCGGCGAACGCCTTGCACACGGCGCCGCCGTTGCTGAGGCCGCCGTCGGTGATGATCGGAACGTAGCGGCCAGTGTCGCGATAGTAGGTGTCACGTGCCGCCGCGGCGTCGATTGTCGCGGTCACCTGCGGCACGCCGATGCCGAGCACTTCGCGGCTGGTGCACGCAGCGCCGGGTCCGACGCCGATCAGCACCGCAGCGATGCCGGTCTCCATCAGTTCTTTCGTTGCGGCGAATGTCACGGTGTTGCCGACGATCACCGGCACGTCGCGCATGTTCTGCACGAGTTCGTCGAAGATCAGACCCTTCTCGCTGGTCGAGACGTGGCGCGCGCTGGTGACAGTTGCTTGTACGACGAAGACATCGACGCCGGCGTCGGCCGCGATGCTCGCGAACTTCTTCGTGTTCATCGGTGTGGACGAGACGGCAGCGACGCCGCCTGCGGCCTTGATTTGCTTGATGCGCTCGCCGATGAGGTTCGGCCGGATCGGCGCCGAGTACACCTTCTGCATCAGCGCCGTCACGTCGCCCTTCGATGCTTCTGCAAGTTCGCGCAGGATCGGATCCGGATCTTCGTAGCGCGTCTGCACGCCCTCAAGGTTCAAGACAGCAAGACCGCCGAGCTTGGAGAACTCGGCGGCCATGCGCACATCCACAACGCCATCCATCGCGGCGGCAATGAACGGCAGCGGGAAATCGAGTGCGCCGAGCTTGAAGGAGAGTTCTACGAGGCTGGGGTTGATGGTGTGGTGCCCGCCCGGCACGATCGCGACGTCGTCGAAACCGTAGGCGCGACGCATCTCTTTGAACTGTGGCTGTGACATGGTTCGGGTACCTCCAACTATGCCGCCGGGCCTGCCCGCCTTTCGGCTTCGCTGCTAGTGGGTCCCCGCCGCGCCGCACCCGCTTCCGGGTATGACGAGATCGAGGCCGGCGGAGGCGTTCCTACCGGTGTGCCGTGATCGCTACTTCCTAAGTTCGTCTGTCTGTGCGCCCCTAAGGGGCCTTCGGGGATATGATTTCATTGAGTGTACCGCCATCGTATCTGGGAGATCAAGATGTTCGGCGAAATCCAGTGAAACGCTATAGCACTCGACCGTATGCTTCGGACGCCGAGCGGCCAGCCTCGTGAGCACGCTCTACCTGGTCGCGACGCCGATCGGCAACTTCGACGACATAACCGTGCGCGCCCTTCGTGTGCTCGCCGACGTGTCGCTGGTCGCCGCGGAAGATACGCGCTCGGCGCGACGGCTGCTCGACCACTTCGACGTGAAGGCGCGAGTGACCAGCTACAACGAGCACAACAAGATCGCGAAGACGCCGGCGATTCTCGACGCGCTCGCCGCCGGTGATGTCGCCGTCGTCAGTGATGCTGGCATGCCCGGTATCAGCGACCCCGGCTACGATCTCGTCGTCGCCGCGCTCGCTGCCGGCCACGCCGTCGTGCCGATCCCGGGCGCGTCGGCCGTGCTCGCCGCCGTTGCCGCGAGCGGCCTGCCGTCGCGGCGCTTTTACTACCTCGGATTCCTGCCGCGGCAGTCCGGCCCGCGCCGTCGCGCGCTCGCGGACGCCGCGGCGTGCGGCGACACGCTCGTCGCGTTCGAATCACCGCACCGCGTCGTCGCGACGATGACGGATGCGCTGGCGGCGCTCGGTGATCGCCGCATCGCCGTCTGCCGCGAACTGACGAAGGTGTACGAAGAGATCTGGCGCGGCCAGATCTCGGATGCGATCGCGCACTTCGCCAACCCGCGCGGAGAATTCACGCTGGTGATCGAAGGCGGCGCAGCGCCATCGCTCGACGATGCGCCCGCGGACGTGCCAGCGATCATCGCCGCACTGAAAGCAGACAGCGTCGGCGCGAAAGACGGCGTAGCAGCACTAATGAAGCGCGCGAAGCTCTCGCGCCGCGCAGCATACGCCGCCTGGCACAAGAGCTGACGCCCGAGCGGCCCGCGCGAGCGGTCGAAGGGAGAACCTCTTACACGTGCCGAACGCAGCAGGAATTCGGCGCGAAACGGCGCGAGCTCGACCAGACCCCGTATGCTGTGCCGCGACTCCTCAGGCTGCCGCGTCGAGCTTCGATCTAGTAGGTTGCGCGGCCTCCAAAATTGGATCAAGTCAGGCTCCCCTACGGCGCAGCAGTAACGAGTCCCGCGAGATCTCTTCGCTGGTCCCTTGCGACCGCCCGGCCGATACTCACAGACGAGGTAGCAGGGATAACCATCCACAGGTAGGACTCAGCATGACTTCACTCATCATCGTCGCTGTCGTCGTTGTGGTCGTCATCATCGCTATCCTCGCGCTCGTGGCAGGAAAGGGACAGCCTGAACAAGCAGCGGACTTCCCATACGACCGCCGCAAGTTCCTCCTGACGGCAGCCGAGCGCTCACTGTTCGGCGTTCTTGAACGGGCAGTCCAAGCCGACTACTACATTTTCACGAAAGTCCGCGTGGCAGATTTGCTTTACGTGAAGAAGGGGACTGAGAAGCGACGAGGACATCAGAACCGCGTCAACTCAAAACACATCGACTTCGTGCTTTGCGACCGAGACGCAATGTCACCGGTACTGGCTATCGAACTCGACGATTCATCTCACGAGGCCGTAGAGCGGCAAACGCGCGACTTGTTCCTCGACAGCGCATTCGCTGCGGCGGAGCTTCCGCTGCTCCACGTGAAGGCTCGGCGTTCGTACGATGTGAGCGAGGTGGCAAAAGAGATTGCCGCTGTGGTCAGCGCTGGCACTGGTCGGGTTGGAACCGGTAGGTAGCCCCCTCTTCCTCCTTCGCGGCCTGGTCGCGAAGGATCGCGTAGAGGCGCAACCGGGGTTGAGCGCGCGCCGATGCATCGTGCAATCTCCAGCGCCCCCGATCCGTTAGAATTCCCACGAATTGACTACGAACGCACATTCGCCGCGCCGCATTCTTGTTGCCGTTGCCTGGCCGTACGCGAACGGCTCGCTGCATCTCGGCCACATCGCGGGCGCGTATCTGCCGGCCGATATCTTCGCGCGCTACCACCGGATGGCCGGCGATGACGTGCTGATGGTCTCCGGCAGCGACCAGCACGGCACGCCGATCACCGTCCGCGCCGACAATGAAAAGCGCACGCCGCAAGAGGTCGTCGACCAGTTCCATCCGGAGTTCGTCCGCTACTGGAGCGAGCTCGGCATCTCGTTCGATCTCTTCACGTCGACCGGCACGCAGAACCATGCGGACGTGACGCACGACGTGTTTCGCCGGCTGATGGAACACGGCTACATCTACAAGGCGACGACGTCGCAGTTCTACGACCCGCAGGCGAAGCGCTTCCTGCCCGATCGCTATGTCGAGGGCACGTGTCCGCACTGCTCGTACGAGAAGGCGCGCGGCGACCAGTGCGACAACTGCGGGCGTACGCTCGACCCGGACCAGCTCGTCAGCCCGCGCAGCAAGCTCACCGGCGCCACGCCGGAGTCGCGCGACACCGAGCACTTCTTCCTGAAGCTCAGCGCGTTTCAAGAGCCGCTGCTCGACTGGCTCCGCTCGCGCGAAGGCTGGCGCAAGCACGTACTGAACTTCAGCATCGGCTTCGTCGAGGAGGGTCTGCACGACCGCGCGATCACGCGCGACCTCGAGTGGGGCGTATCGCTGCCGGTCGAGGATCTCGGCCCCGGCAAGCGCATCTACGTCTGGTTCGAAGCGGTCATCGGCTACCTCTCCGCGTCGAAGGAGTGGGCGCAGCAGCGCGACGAGCCCGAGGCTTGGCGGAAGTGGTGGGAAGATCCCGAGGCGCGCGCCTACTACTTCATCGGCAAGGACAACATCCCGTTCCACACGATCATCTGGCCGGCGATCCTCATGGGCTATCGCGGCCTCAACCTTCCGTTCGATGTGCCCGCGAACCAGTTCGTGACGTTCAAGGGTGAGAAGGCATCGAAGAGCGAAGGCGTCGGCGATTCGGTGCTCAGCTATCTCGAGCGCTATCAACCCGACGCGATCCGCTACTGTCTCGCAGCGAATCTGCCGGAAACGTCGGACACCGATCTCACCGAAGCGGAACTCGTGCGTCGCAACAACGACGAACTCGTTGCGACGTGGGGCAATCTCGTCAATCGCGTGCTGGCGATGACGCACAAGAACTTCGACGGCGTCGTGCCCGCGCCCGGCCCATACGACGCGCGCGATCAGGCGCTGCTCGATC
>JANXYW010000180.1 GCA_025355835.1 Chloroflexota bacterium | reverse complement strand
CGAAGGCAAGACCGCATCGCTCTTCGCGACGTCAGCCGAAGGCGGCGCGATGGTCGCGCGCTGCTCCGCGGACGAGCAGGAATCGTTGCGCACGTACGGCCTCAACGTCGGCATGGCGTTCCAGATCGTCGACGACATCCTTGATTTCGCCGGTGACGAGGCCGAGATGGGCAAGCCGATCGGCAGCGACTTGATGGCTGGCACGCTGACGCTGCCCGCGCTGATCCTCATGGAGCGCCACCCAAAGGACAACCCGATCAAGAAAGCCTTCCGCACGAAGACGCCGAAGTCCGAGCACGTCGCCGAGGCCGTCTACATGGTGCTCAACTCCGACATCCTCAACGAGTCCTACGCCGTAGCCCGCGACTTCCGCGACCGCGCGCTCGCCGCGCTGCAGCCGCTGCCGAATACGCCCGCGCGTGCGTCGCTCGAGGACATCGCCGAATACGTCCTCGATCGGCGATCGTAGCGTCGGCCGAGTTTGGAACCACAGATTCCACCGATTTCACAGAAGGGATTGCGAGGCGAGTGGCACAGGCGTCCCTGCCTGTGAGTCGCCCGGGATCCACGCCCGACCCCCCAACCCACGCACACCGCCAGTACCCGCGCAGCTTCAGCTGCGCCGAATCTCCGAAACGCCGACCGAAGCCCCACTACCACGTCGAACCCCCGAGTTGCCGCGCCGCTGATTAGCTGACATGCTGAACTGCTGACAAGCTGAGAAAGACCCACCCCATGCCCATCTACGAGTACGCGTGCCTGAAGTGCCGGCAGTTCGTCGAAGTGATCACGCGCAAGATCCCGGCAGATGACTTCAAGCCCGCCTGCCCCGAATGCGGCAGCAAGAAGCTGACCCGCATGATCAGCAAGTTCCAGTTCCACCTCTCGATGAAGTCGCAGATCGATCAGCTCGACCCCAAGTACGACAAGATGATCGATGCATCGAGCCCCGATCTCTCGTTCGACAACCTCGTCAAGCAGTATCGCCTAGACAAACCGCAGTCGACGCTCGCGGAACGCAAACTCATCCGAGAAAAAGGCGCCGGCATCATCCCCGACGCAAAGCCGAAGCCGTAACGTCCGCTGCGCCGTAGCACTCTCATATCCGTGACCGTAGCGTGGACTTCAGTCCGCGCGTTGTCGTCGCGGTGATGCCGTCCTACGCGAACATCCTCAGCACTGTAGCGTGGGCTTTCTAGCCCGCGCGGTCTTCGTGTTCGCGACACCGCGCGGACTGAAGTCCACGCTACGTTAGGAGACCGCTGAGCGTACTCCGTTGGAACAGTCTGAGCGCGGCTTCCGCCGGAGACCGCGCGGGCTGAAAAGCCCACGCTACAGTCACGCAGAGTGAATCGCTGCCGTCCCAACCAATCCGTGATATCCATGCAATCCCTGTTCCCCTCGCCCCAACAATCTGCGCCATCTGCGAAATCTGCGGTTTCAGCGATCGCGATGCCCCGTGCCAAGCAACGTGTTACGGTGAAACCACGTCTGTTCGATCCGCCACCATCAATATCCGCGCAATCCATGAAATCCGTGGTTCCCCCGGCGAGCAAGAAAGAGGCCAGCGTGCGCAAGATCTTCGACATCCACATGCACTTTCCCCGCAACTGGGAGAAGCCCGACTCCGACCCCAAGCCGCTCGTCGAGAACCTCTACAAGGAGGCGAAGGCCGCCGGCGTCACGAAGGCGAACTTCCTCTGCGGCGGCCGCTGGGGCATCTCGCACGAGGCATCGATCAAGCACGCGCAGCGCCATCCCGATCTGTTCATTCCCACAGCGATGATCGATCCCGAAACGACGACGCCGGCGCGACTCAAAGAACTGCGCGCGATGGGCTATCGCGGCCTCAAGATGATCGGCGTGCAGCGCGACTACGATTGCGAGGCGTACTTTCCCGTGTACGAGTCGGCGCAGAAGTTCGGTTGGCCGATCCTGCTGCACATGGGCGTCATCGGCGGCGGCATCGACTATCGCGTCACCCACCCGCGCCGCAATGCCGAGGCGGCGGAAGGCCTGCGCCGCGCGCAGTCGGGCGTGTTCGCGCAGCCGCGCAACATATCCGCGACGCGCATGCGGCCGTTCCACCTCGACACCATCGCCAACAACTTCCCGAAACTGCGGCTGATCGGCGCGCACCTCGGCGGCACCGGCAACTACGATGAAGCCGCGTCGGTCGCGCGCTGGCGCCACAACGTCTACTTCGACTTCAGCGGTGGCAGCACGATCGAGCGTCACGCACTCGAACGCCGCCTCATCGGTCACGAGATCGGTTTCGAGAAACTGATCTTCGGCTCCGACACGCAGCCCGAAAAGATCGGCGAACACATCCGTCGCTGGGACACCATCTTCGACTTGCTCGATGTGCCGGAAGACGCGCGCGAGCGCATGTGGTGGTCGAACGGCGCCGAACTCTACGGCGAAGAACCGATCGCCTGGATGAAGAAGCCCGCCGCAAAGACGAAGCCCGCACCGATCACGATCGTTCGCAAGCCAAAGCGCGCAGCCGCAACAAAATCCGCAACGGCCCAATCAAAGAAGCCCGCCGCGTCGAAGCCGGCGGCGAAGCGCGCGAAGTAGTCACGGCGGGACGAGCACGCAACCATCTACCACCGTAGCGCGGGCTTTCCAGCCCGCGCGATTTCCGTGAGGGCGAACACCGCGCGGACTTCAGTCCGCGCTACGGCGACGTAGTGGCTGTGACGTTGCTCGACAACGATCTCTCCAAGTTGCTCCCAA
>JANXYW010000179.1 GCA_025355835.1 Chloroflexota bacterium | reverse complement strand
TTCGGTTGGCCGATCCTGCTGCACATGGGCGTCATCGGCGGCGGCATCGACTATCGCGTCACCCACCCGCGCCGCAATGCCGAGGCGGCGGAAGGCCTGCGCCGCGCGCAGTCGGGCGTGTTCGCGCAGCCGCGCAACATGTCCGCGACGCGCATGCGGCCGTTCCACCTCGACACCATCGCCAACAACTTCCCGAAACTGCGGCTGATCGGCGCGCACCTCGGCGGCACCGGCAACTACGATGAAGCCGCGTCCGTCGCGCGCTGGCGTCACAACGTCTACTTCGACTTCAGCGGCGGCAGCACGATCGAGCGTCACGCACTCGAACGCCGCCTCATCGGCCACGAGATCGGCTTCGAGAAACTGATCTTCGGCTCCGACACGCAGCCCGAAAAGATCGGCGAACACATCCGTCGCTGGGACACGATCTTCGACTTGCTCGATGTGCCGGAAGACGCGCGCGAGCGCATGTGGTGGTCGAACGGCGCCGAACTCTACGGCGAAGAACCCATCGCCTGGATGAAGAAGCCCGCAACAACGACGAAGGCCACACCGATCACGATCGTACGCAAGCCAAAGCGCGCCGCCGCGACGAAGTCCGCCGCAGCACGCACGAAGAAACCGGCCGCGTCGAAGCCGGCGGCGAAGCGCGCGAAGTAGTCACGGCGGGACGAGCACGCAACCATCTACCACCGTAGCGCGGGCTTTCCAGCCCGCGCGATTTCCGTGAGGGCGAACAGCGCGCGGACTTCAGTCCGCGCTACGGCGACGTAGTGGCTGTGACGTTGCTCGACAACGATCTCTCCAAGTTGCTCCCAATCCAATCCGTGAAATCCGCCGTAATCCTTGTTCCCCCGTCGTCGTCCAATCAGCGAAATCTGTGAAATCTGCGGTTCCGCTCCTAACAGTTCCGTGAAATCCGCGTAATCCGTGGTTCCCATCCCTTCTGCGTTTGACACCCCAGCGACACCATGGCTAAGATCGACGTACCGATGGCAACATCTCCCATGATCGACCGCCAGCTTCCGCCCGCGCAGGAACGCCCGCCGCTGCCGCACTTCGGCGAGGCGTCGCGTACCGGGCGCATCCCGCTGCTCGCGATCGCGTTCGCGATCGGGCTGGCGTTGTTCATCACGATCGATCCGCCGCGGCCGTGGATCCTGCTCGTCGTCACGGCGCTGGTAGCGCTGGGCGCCGACGGCATCTACCGCCTGCATCCGCGCGCCGACTTCCACACCATCGCCGACACGGCGCCGCACCTCTTCGTGCCGGTGCTCTTCTCGCTCTCGGCCGGGCTCTTTCTTGAAGATGTCGTGCTCAGCTACTGGGCCGCGCCCGCCGTCATCGGCGCCGGCGGACTGATGGGCGCCGCGCTCTACGCCGAGCACATCTCCGTCGAGCCGCATAGCGAGTCGTACCCCGCCGCGCGCTTCGTGCTCAACGTCATCACGTACCTGACGGCGTTCGGTTTCTACGCCGTCGTCTACGGCTTCGATGTCGAGCTGGCGCCCGCCGCGTTCGCCGTCGGCCTCGTCAGCATGCTGCTGTCCGTTGAAGTCTTCCGCGAGGCGGAAGCCGACCCGATCCGCGCGCTCGTCTTTGCCGCCGTCATCGGCGTCATCGTCGGAGAAGCGCGCTGGGTGTTGTACTTCGTGCCGCTCGAAGGCTTCCTCGCCGGCGTCTTCCTGCTGCTCGTCTTCTACTTGACGACGGGCGTCATCTCGCACTACCTCACCGACCACCTCGAGCATTCGGTGCTGCTAGAGTTCGCGCTCGTCACTGCCGCCGGCCTCGCCATCGTCGTCGGCGGCCGCGTCCTCGGCTGATCGCCGAACGAGCAGTGCCCGAAACGTACTTCGGCCTCGATTTCGCGAGCCCCGGCCATACATCGGGCTACTGCGTCCTCGATGCAAACGGCGCGCTGCTCGACATTGGCCGCGCGGGTGACGACGCGGAGATCATCGCACTGATCGAGCGCTGCGGCGCGCGCACGGTTGCCATCGATTGCCCGCTCGGCCTGCCCGCAGGACTCGACTGCCTCGATCCGTCGCACCCGTGCACCGCGACATCCCCGAAGGGCATCCGCGAGAGCGAGCTTGCCGTCCGCGCCCTCGGCTACGGCTTGTATTTCACCACGAAGAAGACGATCATCCGCGCGATGGCCGAGCGCGGCATCGCTCTGCGTCGCACACTCGAGGCGAGCGGCCTGCGCGTGTTGGAGGTCTACCCGTACGCCACCAAATGCATCCTCTTAGGCAAGAAGATGCCGAAGAAAACAACGCCCGAAGGCGTAGCCTGGCTCCGCGATCGCGTCACCACGATCATCCCCGGCGTCGCTCAGATCCCGCGCACCCTCACGCACGACGAACTCGACGCCGCCGTCGCCGCATACACCGCGCAGCTGTTCGCCCGCGGCGAAGCAATAGCGCTCGGCAACGAGGCCGAAGGCAAGATCGTCGTCCCGATCACCTGACACCACGAACGATCCCACCGTAGGGGCGGCCCCATACTGCCGCCCGTGCGGGCACAATGCGTTGGTTCTAGCCCAACAGAATCCTCCGCGCTCTCCGCGTCTCCGCGGTGAATTCCCCTCCCCGAAACGCCCCAACAGAAAGACCTCCGTGCCTCTGTGTCTCTGTGGTGAGCCCCAAAGAATCCTCTGCGTTCTCTGCGGCTCTGCGGTGAACTCCTCCTCCCGACCCGCACCACAGAAAACCTCAGTGTTCTCCGTGTCCTCTGTGGTGAGCCCCAAAGGAACCTCCGCGCTCTCCGCGTCTCCGCGGTGAATTCCCCTCCCCGAAACGCCCCAACAGAAAACCTTCGCGGCCTTCGCGCCTTCGCGGTGAATCCGTCCTCCCGCCCGTGCTATGATCCGCAATCGATAGCATGGAGGAGCGGCACATGGTCACCCAAACGACATTCCAGAACACCATCACAACCGTCGACCAGCTGCGCGAGTTCATGCCGCCGCCGACCGGCCCCGCGCTCGCGAAAGAGATCGACTACATCGACGAGCACGCGCGCGGCTTCATCGCGCGGTCTTCGTTCGCGCTGATCGCCACGTCGAACGCCGACGGCCGCTGCGATGTCTCGCCGAAGGGCGACGTGCCGGGCTTCGTGCAGGTCCTCGATGAGCATACGCTCGTTGTGCCCGACCGCCCCGGCAACCAGCGCGCCGATTCGCTTCAGAACATTCTCGCCAACCCGCACATGGGCATGCTGATGATCATCCCCGGCGTCGACTGGACGCTGCGCGTCAACGGCCGGGCGCAGCTCGTGCGCGATCCGGACATCCTGGAGCGCTGCGCCGTGCAGGGTAAGCAGCCGCTGCTCGGCATCGTCATGCACGTCGAAGAGCTGTTCCTGCACTGCCCCAAGTGCTTCCTGCGCGCGCAGCTCTGGGACACCACGCAGTGGATGCCCGCCGACGAGCAGCCGCGCTGGGCCGCCGTCCTCCGCGACCACACC
>JANXYW010000450.1 GCA_025355835.1 Chloroflexota bacterium | reverse complement strand
ACCTGCTCGACGGGCAGGCCGAGCGCGGCGATCATGCCCGCAGTGCCTTCGGTGGCGTAGATGCGGAAGCCGGCGTCGTGCAGATGATGGATGACGGGCAGCATCTGCGTCTTGTGGCGATCGGCGATGCTGATCAGCACGCCGCCGCCGGGCTTCAGCGCGAGGTCGCACGACATCAGCGCCTTCGCGAGCGCCGCCGGAAAGTCCGTATCGATGCCCATCGCCTCGCCGGTCGATTTCATCTCCGGGCCGAGGTACGTATCAACGCCGATCAGTTTCGACATCGAGAACACTGGCGCCTTCACGGCGACGAGGTTCTGCCGCGGCCAAAGCCCCGGCGTGTAGTTCTGGTCGCGCAGCGAGCGGCCGAGCATGATGTTGACGGCGACTTCGACCATCGGCACGCCCGTGACTTTCGAGAGAAACGGCACCGTGCGCGAACCCCGCGGGTTGACTTCGATCACGTACACGTCCGACTCACCCGGCCGCGCCGGATCTTCCGCCGGCATGATCACGTACTGGATGTTGATCAGACCACGCGCATTGATCGCGACGCCGATGCGCGTCGTGTAGTCGACGATCGTGTCGACTTCGGCCGATGTGAGGTGCACGCCGGGGTACACCGCGAACGAGTCGCCGGAATGGACGCCGGCGCGCTCGATGTGCTCCATGATCCCGGGGATGAGCACGTGCTCGCCGTCGCAGATCGCGTCGACCTCGACCTCTTTGCCTTCGAGATACTTGTCGATGAGAATCGGCTTGCCATCCGCGACCTCCGCCGCCGCCTGCACAAAGCGCGCCAGCTCGGTCGGGTTCTGGACGATCTCCATCGCGCGGCCGCCGAGCACGTAGCTCGGTCGCACCAGCACCGGATAGCCGAGCGCTTCGGCGGTATGGATGGCATCTTCAACGCGAAGCACAGCCGCGCCCGGCGGTTGCGGGATACCGATGCCGTTGAGGAATTCTTCGAAGCGGCGGCGGTCCTCGGCCATGTCGATCGTTTCGGACGACGAGCCGATGATCGGTGCGGCGGCGTTGTGCAGCGGCCCCGCGAGGTTGATCGCCGTCTGTCCGCCGAACTGCACGATCGATGGCGGCATCTCGCCGCCGCCTTCGGCGCTATCACCAGCCTCGTTCTCCAGAATGTCGCGGATCGATTCTTCGTCGAGCGGCTCGAAGTACAAGCGGTCGCTGGTGTCGAAGTCCGTCGAGACCGTTTCCGGGTTGGAGTTCACCATGATCGAGCGGTAACCGGCCTTGTTCAGCGCCCAAGCCGCGTGGACCGAACAGTAGTCGAACTCGATGCCCTGTCCGATGCGGATCGGCCCGCTACCGATGACGACAGCCTTCTTGCCGGGCTCCGGTACGGCCTCGTTCTCCAGCTCGTACGTGCTGTAGAAGTACGGCGTCGCAGCGTCGAACTCCGCGGCGCACGTATCGACCATTTTGTACACGGGGCGAATGTCCCACTCGTCGCGCAACGTGCGAACTTGCTCCGGCAGTCGATCGCTGAGCGTGGCGATCTGCCGGTCCGCGAACCCCATGCGCTTAGCGGCGCGCAGCAGGTCCGGCGTCAGCGTCTCGGCAAGCAGCCGCTTCTCCATGCCGATGATGTTCATCAGCTTGTCGACGAACCACATATCGACGCCGGTGGTCTGCGACAGCCCCAGCGGATCGGCGCCACGGCGCAGTGCGGCCATGATCGACCACAGGCGCTCGTCCGTCGCGTGCAGCGGGCGCGATTCGTGGTTGTCCTTCCATGTCGAGTCTTCCCAGAGCAGCGATCGTCCGCCGACTTCGAGCGAACGCACAGCCTTCTGCAGCGCGCCCTCGAACGAGCGATCGATCGCCATCACCTCGCCCGTCGCCTTCATCTGCGTACCGAGCGTGCGGTCGCCGAACGGAAACTTGTCGAATGGCCAGCGCGGAATCTTGACGACGACATAGTCGAGCGCCGGCTCGAACGCCGCCGTCGTGCGCTGCGTCACGGCGTTTGGGATCTGATCCAGCGTCTTTCCGATGGCGATCTTCGCGGCAACGCGCGCGATCGGGTACCCGGTCGCCTTGCTCGCGAGCGCGGAGCTGCGAGACACGCGCGGGTTCACTTCGATGACGTAGTACGGCGGCAGCTCATCGCCAACCGGCGTCGCCCACGGCGTCGTCTGCGGGTTCGGCGCAAGCGCGAGCTGCACATTGCAGCCGCCTTCGATGCCGAGCGCCGTGATGATCTTCAACGACGCCGTCCGGAGCATCTGGTACTCCTTGTCGGACAGCGTCTGGCTGGGCGCAACGACGATACTGTCGCCGGTGTGCACGCCCATCGGGTCGAAGTTCTCCATGTTGCAGACGGTGATCACGTTGCCCGCGCCGTCGCGCATCACCTCGTACTCGATCTCTTTCCAGCCGAGCAGCGACTGTTCGACGAGCACCTGATGGATCGGACTCGCTGCCAACCCGCCCGCCAGAATGCGGTCGTACTCCTCGATGGAGTGCGCGATGCCGCCGCCGGTGCCGCCGAGCGTGTACGCGGGCCGAATCACCGCCGGCAATCCGATCTCTTCGAGCGCGGCGCGCGCATCGCC
The DNA here is from genome assembly GCA_025355835.1 of Chloroflexota bacterium. Classification (GTDB taxonomy): domain Bacteria; phylum Chloroflexota; class Dehalococcoidia; order DSTF01; family JACRBR01; genus JANXYW01. The sequence goes on along the minus strand of JANXYW010000450.1, from coordinate 2,864 downwards.
CGCGTTCGTCACGATCACGGACGGTGGCGTCGGCTCGCCGATCTCGTCCAGCATCTGGCGGAAGAGTTCGCGGTCTTCGGCTTTCTTCACCGACTCGATCGGCGTACCGAGCAGGCGCACGCCGTACTTCTCGAGCACGCCCGCCTCGTGCAGCGCGACGGCCATATTCAGTCCCGTCTGTCCGCCGAGCGTCGGCAGCAACCCGTCCGGGCGCTCGCGCTCGATGATGCGCGTGATCACATTGAGGTCGATCGGCTCGATGTAGACGATGTCTGCTACACCTTCGTCGGTCATGATCGTCGCCGGGTTCGAGTTGACGAGGACGGAGATCACGCCTTCTTCGCGCATGGCTTTGCACGCCTGCGTGCCGGCGTAGTCGAATTCGGCAGCTTGCCCAATGACGATGGGGCCAGAGCCGATAATGAGGACTTTCGAGGGTTTGTTCACGCCTTGGGGGATCCTGGGACTGCGACAGACATGTGCGTCATCAGCGGCGGCTCGCTAACTCGCGCTCGCGCTGCTCGCGCTGCTCCGGCAGCACGCGCATGCCGCCCAGATGGCCGGCGACGAGCAACCCCGCGACGAATACCGCCGACATAGCGATCGCGAACGACAGGTAGATCGGGATCGGCGTCGATGTCAGCATGTAGCCGAGGCCGGCGTTGCCGAGGCCGGCGAACCCGAACGCGACGGCGTAGCCCGGCCACTCCGTGATCCAGTCGCCCGACCAGCGCCAGCAAAACACGCCGAACCCGACGCCGGCCGCACCTACCGCAAGCGCCAACACCCAGCCGCCCAGCCACACCGCAATCGCCTCGCGATGATTGTCGCCCCAGACGGCGAATGGCAAGATACTGGCCGTGAGCAGCAGCAGCGGTGCGGCAATCATCGCCATAGCCGCGACGCACTGACCGCCGAACGCCAGGCGTCCGTACACGTCGATGCTCTTCAGCACAGCGTCGATGCGGAGTTCGTTGCTCACGTTAGAAGTTCACAGTTCACGATTTGCAGTTCACAGTTCCTATTTCGTCGTCCTGGTTCCTACCGGGACAGGTCTGAAGACCTGTACGTACGATGCGTTTCTCCGGCTTCCCATTCTCAATTTGCGCAATCTGCGCAATCTGTGCAATCCCTACGGCCGTAGGCTGCGGTTCCGCTACACCAACGGCAGTTCGAAGCGCGCTTCCGGGTTGTAAATCGGTACCAGCGCACCAATGCTGCTGAGGAACGTTAGCGCCACCTCGTTGTCGTGCGGCAGTCGGCCGCGGATGCGCTTGTAACCTTTGTCGCGTGCGAAGCCGAGCGCGTACTCGGCCAGCGACGTGCCGATGCCTTTTCGGCGCACTTCGCGGAGCATCCAAACGCCGAGGATGACGGTGTCGGGCTCGAACGTGTTGTAGTCGAGCGCCGCGAAGCCAACGACCTTGCCGCCGATGAAGGCGAGGAAGGCACCGCCTTCGCCGCCCATGCGGCTGATCCACGTGCGCACTTCGTCGGGCGTCAGCGCGCGCTCGAAGCCGACGGGATTAGCCTCCTTCATCACCTCCGTGATGACGGAGGCGATGGCATCGGCGTCGTTGATGTTCGCCTGCCTGTACGTCGGTTCGGCCTGTACGTTCGTCTCTGCCATGATGAGCCTCCGTGCGACCGTCGTTACGTTGTTCTCGCCCGGCACCCGCGACGGGATGCCGTGACGATATTGTAGTCCTTCTTAGCGCGCGTGTACTGCATCCACCATCTCCAAAAAGCGCTCGAACAGGTACATGTTATCGAGCGGCCCTGGCGACGCCTCGGAGTGGTACTGAATCGTCATCACCGGCTCCCGCCGATGGCGCAGCCCCTCGACCGTGCCGTCGTTCACGTTGCGATGGCTCACTTCGATGTCGGCCGCCAAACCCGTGTCATCGACTGCGTAGCCGTGATTCTGGGCAGTGATGTAGACGCGACCGCTCGCTTCCTCCCGCACGGGATGGTTGGCACCCCGATGCCCGAACTTCAGCTTGAACGAATGTGCGCCAAAGGCAGCCCCAATCACCTGATGGCCCAAGCAGATGCCCATCACCGGCGTCTTGCCGACGAGCCCCCGCGCCGTCTCGACCGCATAGCCGAGCAGCGCCGGGTCGCCCGGGCCTGGCGACAGCAACACGCCATCGGGCCGCATCGCAAGAATATCTTCCGCGGTCGTCTGGCATGGCACGACGACGGGCTCGCAGCCGAGGCCGTACAGCACGCGGAGGATGTTGTACTTCACACCAAGGTCGAGGACGACGATCTTGCGGCCCGGCCGAGGCTCGCCGTTGCCCGGGTACTCGTACGGGCGGCGCGTACTCACCCACGGCACAAGGTCCGTCGAACCGTAGCGCGGCATCTCGCGCAGGCGACCCAGCGCCTCCTCGGCGGTCTCGTCCTGCGTCACGACGCCCATCATCACACCGCTCGTGCGCAGCCTGCGGGTCAGGGCGCGCGTGTCGATGCCGGCGATACCGGGGACGCCGTTCTCGGCGAGATAGTCGTGCAACGTGCGCTTCGAGCGCCAGTGACTCGGCGTCTCGCAGTCCTCGCGCACAATGAACGCACGCACCTGGATGCGGCGCGATTCCACATCGAACTCGTTGATGCCGTAGTTGCCCTGCAACGGGTACGTCATCACCAACACCTGCTCGGCGAACGACGGATCGGTCAGCGCTTCCTGATACCCCGTCATCGACGTGCAGAACACAACCTCGCCGTGCGATCGCACCGGCGCGCCAAACGCATCGCCCACAAACGAAGAGCCATCTTCGAGCACGAGGAGCGCCTTAGGCAACGGGCACCCCGCTCTCGTGCACGACGCGGCCTTGTGCGATCGTCGCGACAACTAGACC
>JANXYW010000405.1 GCA_025355835.1 Chloroflexota bacterium | reverse complement strand
ATTTTGTACGGTGTCAAGGTGTAGACGGTTTATACATAACATAGTGTAACAATGGCCAGATCCCGCCATTGGCGGTACACTGTGGGAGTCCGGTTCGAACCCGGGCGCTATGCATTCAACGAAAACCGAAATCCTCGCCCTCCTCAAGCGCAACGACGGTTCCACCGTCGATGAACTCGCATCCTCCCTGGGACTCGCGCCGATGACCGTCCGCCAGCACCTGACGGCGCTGGAGCGCGACCGGCTGGTACGGGCCGAGGAGGTTCGCCGTCACACCGGCCGCCCGCACCACCTCTATCGCCTGACTGTCGACGGCCACCGGTCGTGCTCGGATGGCCACGATCGGATGCTGGCGCTGCTGGTCGAGCAGGTGGGCTCGCTGGAGCCGGCGGATGTCGCCGACATCGCGCCGGGCGCCCGTCGAGCGCGGCTCTTCCACAACGCAGCTATCAGCCTCGCCGACCGACACGGGCCCGATGTGCGGGCGCTGACGGGCGTCGATCGCATCGCCAAGGCGGTGGCGATTTTGCGGGCGCACGGCGGCTTCGCCGAGTGGCACGATTTGGGCGATGTGTGGGAAGTGCGCGACTTCGCGTGCGTGTATCGGGCTGTTGTTGGTGGCGGCGGCGCGTGCGACTGGCACGAGACCTTCCTTTCCAGCCTGCTGAATGTTCCAATAGAGATTGCGGAGAGCCCCACGGGCTGCGCGGACTGCTGCCGCTACCTTATCCCGATGATGGCGCCGGTTCCGGGCGCACCCCGAGGCAACTATTAATGGCCGTCACAGAACAAGACATCATGAAGGCGCTGACCGCCATCGAAGACCCGGATCTGCATCGCGATATCGTGGCGCTCGGGTTCGTACAGACGCCCGAAATCCTGGGCGATGTCGTGAATGTCCGCATCGTGTTGACGACGCCGGCTTGTCCGGTGCGGGAGACGATCGAGCGTGATGCGCGTGAGCTGCTGCTGGCGCTTCCGGGCGTGCGCGAGGCGAACGTGACGATGGATGCGACGGTCGCGCAGCATCGGGTGTCCGAGCGGACCCCGGTGAATGGAGTGCGCCACCTGATCGCCATCGCCAGCAACAAAGGCGGGGTGGGCAAATCGACCGTTTCGGCGAATCTGGCCGTTGCTCTGGCTTCGCTGGGCGCGCGCGTCGGGCTGCTGGATGCCGACATAACGGGACCGAATCTGCCGACCATGATGGGCATCGGGCAAGGGTCGCAGGTCGAAGCTGGCGGCCTCCGCGTTGACGAGCGACACGGCGTCAAAGTGTGCTCGATTGGCTTCGTGCTGCCTCGCGGAACGCCGGTGGTTTGGCGCGGCCCGATGATCGGCACGGCGGTGCGGCAACTGTTGCACGACGTCGATTGGGGCGAACTGGACTATCTGCTCATCGACCTGCCGCCGGGAACGAGTGACGCCTCGATGAGCATGTCGATGGAAGCGCCGATTTCGGGCGCGGTCATCGTCAGCACCCCGCAGGACATCGCGCTGGAAGACGCGGCGAAGGCCGTCGGCATGTTTGACAAACTCAACGTGCCGATTTTCGGCGTGATCGAAAACATGAGTTACTTCGTCTGTCCGCACTGTAACGAGCAAACAGAGATCTTTGGACATGGCGGCGCACGGGCCGCGGCGGAGGATCTGGGGCTGGAGTTCCTGGGCGAATTGCCCCTGGATCCGGCGACGCGCAAGGCGGCCGACGAGGGTACGCCCATCGTCGTGTTGGCGCCGGAGAGCGCACAAGCACAGGCATTTATTGAAGTCGCGAAGAAGGTTGCCGCCCGATGCAGCGTGCTGGAATATGCAGCGGCCGTCAGCGCGTAAGGGAGCGTAGTTTTGGTTAAGTTTTTCGGGAAGACACGAGCGACACGCAAGGAAGCAGCGCCCAAAGCAGCCGCGGAAGCGGCGCCCAAGAACGGCGCAAAGAGCGAGATGGGCGCCCCGGCACCGAAGGCGGCGCCTCCTGGGCCGCCCGCCAAGGTGGCGGCTGCGGCAGCGACTGTCGCTGCGGCCTCAGACGCTGTCGTAGAGACCGAGAAGAAGCCGGCAGCGCGTCGGCGCACGACCACCGTCCGCCCGCCGCGCCGGGACTGGGCGGCAGAGGCCGCTGCGGCGCCGATCGATGCGCCGGCGCCGGCGCCATCATCGCTCGCTACGGCACCATCGCCTTCGACTTCGTCGGCAGAGGGCGACGCAGGCCCCGTGAAGCGGCGGCGTGGCACGCGCGGCGGGCGCGGGCGCAAGAAGCCGGGGACGGCGCTGAACGGCGAGGCTGCGCCGTCGATCATCGAACCGCTGCACGACGGCGAGCCGATGACGATCGAGCGCGCGATGGCGCATCAGGCGCTGGTGCTCGAGAACTTTGCGCGTGACATAACGACGACGCTTAAGAAGCTGCAGACCACGGTGGCGGACATGCAGACGAAGATGGAGCGCGCATCCAGCGCATCGACTTCGCACCCGCGCGTCGGCATTTTCGTCGACGTGCCGAACCTCATCTACGCGTCGGAGCGGCGGAACATCAACATCGATTTCGGCCGCGTGCTGGACTACTTCACGCGCGGACGGGAGCTGGTGCGCGCGAGCGCGTATGCGCCGATCAGCGACGACCCGCAGGCGAAACTCGAAAGCCAACGCTTCGTGCACCACTTCGTCGGGCACCCGTATCGCATCGTCACGAAGCCGCTGAAGCGCTTCGCCGACGGATCGATGAAGGCGAACTTCGACATCGAATTGGCGATCGATATTCTTACAATGTCGGAGCGCCTGGATGTCGTTGTGTTGATGTCGGGCGACGGAGACTTCCGGCGGCTCGTTGAGCTGATCGCGAGTCGCGGTGTGCGCGTCGAGATCGTCGCGTTCGCCGAGGCCGTTTCGCTGGAGCTGAAGACGGTCGCTGATCTGTACATCGACATCGGCGCGCACCTCGAAGATTTCAAGTCGTTGAAGTAACACTGCGCGTCCGGGCAGGACCTTCGCCGTGCATCAGCGCTTGCCTGACACTTGATGGTGACGCTATGAGGTCAATCATCGACGACGCCGCGCAAATTGACGCCATTGGAAACGGCGAGCGCCGCGACGCTCGCTGAGTAGTACGGCGTCTACTGCATTGGTCAGTGCGATCCCGCCTACTCCTTCACGGTGAGAGTACCCAGCATGCCGTGGTGGATCGTGCAGTAGTAGTAGAAGATGCCGGCCGTGTCGAACGTGCGGGTGAATTCCTCGCCGTGACCTAACGTGTCGCTCGCGAATGCGCCGCGATCGTCGGTGACGTTGTGCGGAATGCTGCCGGTGAACTTCCACGTGACGGCTGCGCCCTTGTTCACGGTCAGGGTGCGCGGGGTGAAGTCGTTGTCGATCACGTCCACGCGCACCTGCGTTTCCGTGCTGACGACCGGCGTCTGGCGGACGAGTTTGCGCTTCGGTGTGCTTCCGCCATCGAACGCGAGCCACGCAGCGCCCGCCACGACCGCAACGAGCGCGAGCGCACCCAAAACTAGCGTCGTGTTGTTGAGGATGCCCTTCCGTGGACGAGACTCTGTTTTCTTCGGCACCGATCCTCCCGCGTAAGGCTCGCCCGCGACAGGGCCTGGCGGTAGGGCCGTTCGGACGTTCCTGTCCGGCTACGGGCTTGTCCGGTTCCACCACAGGGGCGATCCGAGTATCATCGTCAATCATGGACAAGAACGAGATCGAGCAGGCGATTGCGGCGCACGGCGTCGAAACCGTGAAGGTTGGCACGCCCGACATGGACGGCGTGTACCGCGGCAAGCGGTTGTCCACGAAACAGTTCCTGGCGGGGTGCGAGGGCGCGGGCTTCGCGCAGTGCGATGTCGTGTTTGGCTGGGATATTGCGGAGGAAGTGATCACCGGGCAGCGGCTCGCGGTTGGCAGCGCGGACACGGGGTTCGCGGACATTCTCCTCAAGCCTGACCTGGCGACGTTCCGGATCGTGCCATGGGAGCCTGCGACGGCCGCAGTGGTCTGCGACGCGTACACGGAGCACGGAGAGCCGCTTGCGGTGTCGCCGCGCATGGTGCTGCGGCGGGTACTCGACCGCGCGGCGAAGCTCGGGCTGACGGCGCAGATGGCCGTGGAACTGGAGTTCCGCATCTTCCGCGAGGATCAGGAGACGCTGCGCGAGAAGCAGTTCAGCGACCTTCGCCCGTTGAACCCCGGCTACAACTGCTACTCGATCTCTCATGCCAGCATCGATGACGACGTCGTGGGCGGGCTCCGGCGCTACATGGACGCGTACGGCATCGAGGTGGAAGGCTACAGCCGCGAGCACGGCGAAGGCATGTACGAAATGAACCTCCTGTACTGCGACGCGATGGAGGCTGCCGACCGCGGCATGCTCTTCAAGAGCGGCGCGAAGGAGGTGCTGGCGCAGTTCGGCGCGGTGCCGACATTTATGGCGAAGTATTCGGATCAGATGGACGGCTGTAGCGGGCACATCCACCAGAGCCTGTGGCGCGGCGAGAAGAACGCGTTTTGGGACGCCAGCGCGCCGCACCACATGTCCTCGACGCTCAACGCGTACATCGCAGGCGCGCTTGGGGCGATGCCCGAACTGTTCGCGTTGTACGCGCCGAATGTGAACTCGTACAAGCGCTACGTGAGCGGCAGCTGGGCGCCGACGGCCGCGTCGTGGGCGATCGAGAATCGCACATCATCGCTGCGTGCGATCACCGGCGGCGAGACGGCGATCCGCGTCGAGAATCGCGTGCCGGGAGCCGACGTGAACTCGTATCTGGGGTTTGCTGCGTGCCTGGCGGGCGGGCTTTCGGGCATTGAGCGCGGGTTGAAGCTGCCGCCACCAGCCGTAGGCAACGTGTACGAGACTGCCGGTTTGGCGGCGCTGCCGCGCACGCTCGATGAGGCGATCGAGCGGCTCGAGGAAAGTGCCATCGCGCGCGACTTCTTTGGTGATGGGTTCGTCGACCATTACGTCGCGATGCGGCGCTGGGAGGTCGAGAAGCATCGGCGCGCTGTGACGGCGTGGGAGCGCACGCGGTATTTCGAGCAGGTGTGAGTTAGTGGATAGCTGACAGTGAATAGTGGATAGCGACGGAAGGCCGGGTCGGTGGCATATCTTACGCGCGACGGCGTGAAGCTTTTCTACGAAGATGCGGGCAGCGGGCCGCCGATCGTGTTCGTGCATGGGTGGACGTGCGATCGGTCGCACTTTGCGCCGCAAGCCGCGCACTTCTCGAAGCGCTACCGCTGCATCTCTGTGGACTTGCGAGGGCACGGCGAGAGCGACAAGCCGGAGCAGGCGTACACCATCGGCGGCTTCGCGGAAGACGTTGCGTGGCTGTGCGGGGAGCTGGGCGTATCGAGCGCCGTTTTCGCGGGACACAGTATGGGCGGCGCGATTGCGCTCGCTGTTGCCGCAGCGAATCCGGGGCTGTGTGCGGCGCTGGTGATGCTCGATCCGGCGGTGCTGTTTCCGGCGGAGTTGCAGCCGCTGATCGCGCAGCTGATCGCGGGCTTCCGATCACCGGACGGCCCCGCGCTGCTGCGCCAGTTTGGATCGGATCGATTCTTCACACCGACTAGCGATGCAACGTTGAAGGCGCGGGTGCTCGACGGCATGGGCCGCACGCCGATGCACGTTGCGGCGTCGGCGTTCGAGAGTGTTGGAGCGTTCGGCGGCGAGGCGGAGCTGCGAGCGCTTCGCGCTCCCGCGCTCTACGTCGAAGCCGATCCGGTGCTGAATCGCGTCGAACGCCTGCGCGAGCTGTGTCCAAATATCGTGACAGGCAAGACCGTCGGCTCCGGACACTTCCACCAGCTTGAGGTGCCGGATCAGATCAATGCGATGATCGAGCGGTTTCTCGCCGTGAGCGTGGGCGCGTAACCCGTCCTGGCGCATGAGGCGCGGCAATCACGAAGGATCTCCAAGCGCCGCGCACCCTGCGTAGAACCTGCAGGCGGACAGGTCTAAATATCTGTCCCTACGGTGAACGTTGCTACGGCCTGATATGTCGCGTGCTATGCGAGCCGCAGTAGCCTGCCTTCGTTGCCGGCGAGCGTGATCGACTGTGCGGCGGCCGGCAGATCGTGCGTACCGATCAGCGTCTCTGTGGTGTGTAGCGACGCCGGCAGCTCGAACGCGATCGGGTCGTTCGTGAAATTCAGTACCGTGAGCAGGCGATCATCGCCGTAGAGACGCATGTAGGCGTAGATGCCGGTGGGGAGGCCGTCGACCGGCGTGTAGGCGCCGTCTCGGAGGGCGTCGGATCTGCGGCGGAACCAGAGCAGGCGACGATACAGCGACAGCATCGACGCGGGGTCGTCGCGCTGCTGTTCGACGTTGACCGCGAGGTTGCCGTACGGGAGCCACGGTGTGCCGGTTGTGAACGCGTCTTCACGCGACCACTGCATCGGCGTGCGCTCCTGGTCGCGTCCACGGCTGTAGAACCTGGCGGGATCTTGCAGCATCTTTTCAGGGATGTCGGTGTTCGCCATGCCGATCTCTTCGCCGTAGTAGACGAACGGCGTGCCGCGAAGCGTCAGCAGCATCAGCGCCGCGACGCGCGCTCGCTCGTGGCCGCGACCGTCGCGGTTGACGCGGCTGCTGAAGCGATCGACATCGTGGTTGCCGAAGACGTGATTCGGCCATGCGCCGGCGGGCAGCGCCGCTTCGAACGCATCGACGCTCCTGCGCACGCGCTCGGCGATCCAGCGGTCGTCCCAAATGCGCGTGAAGGGAAAGTTAAACGCCAGGTGCAGTCCGTCGAGCGCGGCGCCGCCGTAGTAGTGAGCGATCTGCTCCGGCGTCCCTGCGACTTCTCCTACCGTCATGCGCTCCGGATAGGCGTCGGTGACCCTGCGAATGCCGCGAACGGCCTCGATGACCTCCGGCCAGTTCTGATCGTACGTGTGCATCTGCATCGCCGCCTGCGCGAGTGCGCGGATGCGTGGGTTCTCCTGAGGCGGGTTGTCACGGTGCTGCGGATCCTTGAGCACGCGATCCATCACGTCGATGCGGAATCCGTCGACGCCGCGATCCATCCAGAATCGAAGCACCTCATGCATGCGCGCCTCGACCTCAGGATTACGCCAGTTGAGGTCGGGCTGTTCGATGAGGAACGAGTGCAGGTAGTACTGCTGCGTCCTCTGATCCCACTCCCACGCCGGGCCGCCGAACGCGGCGATCCAGTTGTTTGGCGGGCTGCCGTCCGGCTTCGCGTCGCGCCAGACGTACCAGTCGCGCTTCGGCGACTCTTTCGACGCGCGTGACTCGACGAACCACGGATGTTGCGACGATGAGTGGTTCGGCACGAAGTCGAGGATGACGCGGATGCCGCGCTTGTGTGCTTCGGCGATCAGGCGATCCATCGTGGCCATATCGCCGAAGTCGTCGTGCACTTCCTCATAATCGGAGACGTCGTAGCCGAAGTCGGCCATGGGCGACGGGAACGTTGGCGAGAACCAGATGGCGTCGACGCCGAGCGAGCGTTCGGTTCCGTCGTTCAGGTAGTCGAGGCGGTCGATGACGCCTTGCAAGTCGCCGATACCGTCGCCGTTCGAATCCTGGAAGCTGCGGGGGTAGATCTGGTAGATGACGCCGTGCTTCCACCACAGGTACTCCACGAATTGGTCTCCGGTCACTAGGCGCTGGTTGTTCGACGTCGGAAGTGCATCAGGTTGTTGGGGCAAGCGCAATCGGTGAACCGCCGTAGTTGGTTACAACACGGCGGAAAGCGACAGACGCACGCCCAGCGCAAACAGCGCGCCCGCGAGCAGGCGGACGATTACCGGGCCTTTGAAGCGCTGTGCGAGGCGGGCTCCGACCTGCGCGCCCGGGATGACACCCGCTGACAGTAGCAGCGCACGCAGAAGGTTCGCGCCGGCGAGGTCGCCGTTCGCGAGATGCACAGCGCTGCCGGATGCGGCGCTTATCGCCAATACGAAGTGCGACGTGGCGACGGCGATGTGCACCGGGAAGCGCAGCAGCGTGATCATGATCGGCACGTGCACGACGCCGCCGCCGATGCCGAGCAGGCTGGAGATGAAGCCGACGCCCGCGCTGTAGAGGATGCCCTGCCACAGGTTGTAGGAGTACTCGAACGTCGCGCCTTCCTCGTCGCCGGGCATCACGCGCGTGACGATGCCGCGCCCTCGCAGCGGCGGCCGCATCCTTGCGACGCCGCCGGCGCTCCAAAGCGTGTACGCGGCCATCGCCAGCAGCAGCGCGCCGAACATGATGTCGAAGAGGTCACGGGGCACAGCGCTGACGAGGAAGGCCGCGCCGATCGCTCCGGGCATCGCCGCGGCGGCGAAGATCGCGCCCGTGAAGTAGTCGATCCGCTTGAGGCGCGCGTACGCCGCCGAGCCGGAGACCGCGTTGAAGAAGACGACGGCCAACGAAATGGACGTGACGCTAGACGGCTTCTCGCCGGGGTAGATAATGAGCAGCGCGGGGACGAGGACGAAGCCGCCACCCGCGCCGACGAGCGTGCCGTACGCCCCGACGGCGAAGCCCAACGGCACCAGCAGCAGTTCCCACCACGACATCGGCGCACCACCTCCCGCCGCGATCGTACGTGGCGGCGTCGGTTGGGGGTAGGCCGAAGGCGTACCGCATTGCGCGCGTTCGGCCGCAAGGCGACACTTGCACCATGGAACCGAGCTGGTCAGCCATCCGCAGCCGATTTCCCGTTGCTGAGCGCGTCGTGTACCTCAACACGGGTTGGTCGGGGCCGTCTTCGCGCGAGGTCGTCGCTGCGATGGAGCAGCGGCTGGAGCGCGAGGCGTTCGACGGGCCAACGTCGCCGGATGTGCGGAACGAGAAGGGGATGCTCGTGCGG
>JANXYW010000366.1 GCA_025355835.1 Chloroflexota bacterium | reverse complement strand
AGATCAAGGACCTCCGTGCCGCGATCGAGGCTGACGACACCGAACGCATGCAGACGGCACTGGAGGCGCTGAGCCTTTCGATGCAGAAGATCGGCGAGGCGGTCTACGCCAACGCCGGTGCAGGGGGGCCGGGAGACGGTTCGGCCAGTGGCGACGACCCATCGAAGGGCCCCGCCGAAGAAGGCACCGTCGAAGGCGAATTCCGCGAGGTGTAGGCGGCAGTTCGTAGCTTGAAGTGGGTAGTTTGGAGTGCGAGCGCGCTCGCCGCGGCGAGCGCGCTTCGTTTTGTGCGCGTCGCGTCGCCTTCGCGTAGGGCTGGCGTCGGGCGGGTGATCACTCCGCGGGGCATACTGTGCTCGTCTGGCGATGCGGGAGGGCAAACGTATGCGGATTCACCTGACATTTATGCTGATCGCGGTCATGGTCGCGGCGGCCGGTACGGCCTGCGGTTCGGGTTCGGGTTCGGATGCAGCGCCGACTATGCCGGCCACGTCGGTTGTCGCTACGCCCGTCTCGCCGCCGATCGCAGCCGTTTCGTCGCCGACGAGCGTACTAACGCCTGCCGCCGCGCTTCAAACGACGGGCTTGCTCGTTTACCTCCGCGGCAAGGATCTCTATGTAGGAGACCTCGCCACTGGTACGGAGCAGCAGCTCACGAGCGGCAGCCTCCGAGCCGGCTACGCGGGTTACGCGCGTGCCGATGGCAAGCTGTGGCTGTACTACACGAGCCTAACAGCCATTACAAGTGAGCCGGACGGTGAACACAACGGGACTTTCGAGGTAGATCGGCGGCAGCTTGGCGGCGCGCCTGACCCGATCTTTACATTCGAGGGAAACGGAAAGAACATCGAGTTCTCCGGTACAAACGCATCGGTCGCGCCTGACGGTTTACACATGGCGTTTTCGGATGCCGCAGGCCTCAAGATTCGTGACATAGCTGCCGGCGTGGACACCGCCGTTCTCGTTAACGGTCACTGCGCGCCTCAAGTGGCGGCCTCATCTCCATGTCATGGATCCTATTTTGCGCCGCAGTGGTCTCCACACGAAGACTGGCTCTTCGTCCAGAGGATTCTCTATGAGGGCGCTGTTGGCGTACTCGTCTCGCATCCCGCGACCTCGCCGAACGTTGTCGAATTGAAAGTAGGCGGGCTTCTTGCATCGTGGTCATCCGACGGAGTCAAAGTGTGTATGGCCGACAACGGCATGCAGCCAGGCGCCGCCGGATTGGTCGATCCGAACGATGGCGTGTTCCATGATCTGTATCCGCGGATTCCTGACAGCGGGCTACCTGCGCCGCGACCGGATCGCCTCTATCCGAGCGTGTGCGCTTGGAACGTGGCCGGAAGTCTTGCTGTCCAGTACTTTACGTCGTCAGACAGGGAGGCCACTACCATCGCTGTTTTCGCCAAGATGGGTCGGTTCGACCGGAGCATCGCCCTTCCACGCCCGCTTCAAGTAAGTGCCTGGCTGCCGGACGCCAGTGGGTTCCTGCTTTCAAAATACGATGCTCCCGCTAGGCGCAATTTCACAAGCGCAATTCTGCTCGACGGCACGTACCGCCGCTTGCCGTTCGACGCAGAGCGGGTGCTAGGGACGATCCCCGCACCCTGACCACTCGCTTTGCGCTATTGCACCACCAACTCCAGCGGAAACTCCCGCAGCGACTCGATCACGCGCGCCACGCCCGCCATCGGCGCCGCAGCGGTGGCCGTCGCGCGGAGCTGGATGACGTGCATGCCGGCGCTGAGCGCCGACGTCAGGCCGTTCGTGCTGTCTTCGATGGCGACGCATTCTGCAGGCGGCACGCCGAGCATCTCGGCAGCGAGCAGGTACGGCTCGGGCAGCGGCTTCGTCCTCGTTACCATGTCGCACGTCGAAAGCACGTCGAACAGCCCGTCGAGCCCCGCCGACGGCAAGATCGCGTCCACCCAGCGCTTGTACGACGCCGTACACAGCGCGATCGGCACGCCGCGCTCGCGCAGCTCCACGACGAGTTCGCGCGCCCCCGGCAGCGCCGGTCGCGGCTGCCGCAGCCGCTCCATCAGCACCGGCTCGTACGCAGTCAGAATCTCTTCGAGCGTCGCCGGTAGGTCCTGCAGCGCCATCATCTGCGTCCACATCGGCGGCGTCTCCATGCCGATGAACCGCCCGTACTCCTCGATCGGCACATGCTTGCCGTAGCGGGCGAGAATATCGTTGACAGCAGCGTGAAACGCCGGCTCGCTATCAGTCAGCGTGCCGTCCATATCAAAGATCACCGCGCGAAAAGGGGGAACGGGTAACAAGGATTACACGGATTTCGCAGATTGAGATAGTTTGTTGACTAGGCGTTTGTGTTCCAGGCTCGGCGCCCCAAAATTGAGTAACAGTCCCCGGCTCAGGCCCGTCGCCTTGAGGTAATTGATGACCTGAGCCTTGTCAACGTCCGTGAGCTGGCGGACTGCTTTCAGTTCTACGATCACGTCGCCAAAGCAAACGAAGTCGGCGCGATAACTACATAGCAAAGTCCTGTCGCGGTAGACGATCGGCAGGGCGACTTCTCTCTGGTGCGGGATAGAGCGCTCGAGGATTTCGATACTCAGCGCTTCTTGGTACACAGCCTCGAGAAAGCCTTGTCCTAGCCGGCGATGCACTTCGATCGCCGCGCCGATCACGGCGTATGTGTCTGTGTCGTCTACGGTGCTCTTTGTCGTTGTTCCCATCAAACCATCCGTGAAATCAGCGAAATCCCTGTTTCCCCGTGCCGTCAGCCCTTCTCGAATTCTTTGTGCGCACGGCTGGCGGTGGGTTCCATTTGGTGCTGGTACTTGCTGCGGAGGCCGGGGCTGCCGTACGGGCGGTCGACGGGCGTCGACATGCGCATGAAGCTCAGCTGGCCGATCTTCATGCGGTAGTGCAGCGCAATCGGCATCTTCGCCACGTTCGATAGCTCCAACGTCAGCCGTCCGTGCCAGCCGGGGTCGACGAAGCCCGCCGTCGCGTGGATCAGCAGGCCGATGCGGCCCAGCGACGACTTCCCTTCGACCTGCGCCAAAATGTCGTCCGGGAGCGTCACGACCTCCAGCGTGCTCGCCAGCACGAACTCGCCCGGGTGGATGAAGAACGGACGGTCGTCTTCGATGATCACTTCGTCCGTCAGGTCGTCCATGGGCTCTCGCACATCGATGTACGGCCGGCTGCTCACTTTGAATACGCGGAACCGCCGGTCGATGTGCATATCGACGCTAGCCGGCTGGATGTCCTCCGGGTCCAGCGGATCGATGATCAGCCGCCCCGCGGCCAGTTCTTCCTTGATCGTCCTGTCGCTTAAAACCATGGGGGCAGCGTACCGAAGGACGAGACTCGGCGTTAGAGATTCGAGGCTGGATGGCGGCGGCTTGCCGCCGATCGGCCCGTTGCTCTCTGGCGTTCAGAGCGTAAGGATCAGGGAAGAGATCAACAGGAGGTACACCTTGGCGAACGCGTTTGCGGATCAGGTAGTTGTGATCACGGGCGGCGGGCGCGGCATCGGCCGAGCCACGGCGATCGAATTTGGCGCGGAAGGCGCGTCGTTGCTGCTTGCAGGGCGCCGCATGGACGCGCTCCAGACGGCCGCTGAGGAATCGCTGCGCGCGGGCGCGAAGGCGGCGGAGATCGTCCACTGCGATGTGGCGAAGGACGACGACTTGAAGGCGCTCGTCGGCAAGGCGATCGCGCACTACGGTCGGCTCGACGTGCTCGTCAACAACGCGGGTGTCGTCGCGGGTGGCCGCCTCGACGAGATTGGCGCTGACGACGTGGAGCGCATGACGACCGTCAACGTCTGGGCGCCCATCCGCTTGGCGCAGCTCGCGCTGCCCCACATGCGCGAGGCGAAGAGCGGCGCGATCGTCAACATCTCGTCGGTCGCCGGACGCATGGGGCTGCCATACTACGCGACGTACTGCGCCAGCAAGTTCGCAATGCGCGGCTTCAGCGAATCGCTTCGTCGCGAAGTCGCGCGCGATGGCATCCACGTCATGGCGGTGTATCCCGGCCCTACAGCGACGGATCTGATCGAGAACGTCGAGTTCGAGGGTCTTGGCATGAGCATTGCGACGGCACAGCAGGTGGGCCGCGCGATCGTGCGCGGCGTGCGCTGGCGCCAACCCGAAGTCTTCATCGGCCCCGCCGACGGCATCATCGCGCGCTGGAACGACATGCTGCCGTGGACGGTCGACTACGGAGTCGACATGATGCGCGACCGCATGGCGTCCGCCGTGAAGAAGCAGCGCACCACATAGCTCCGCCATGCGACGGGTGTCCGTGTAGGGGCACACCGTAGTGTGCCCTCGTGGAACGGAAGTTGCCTCACCGTGTAGCGCTTGGATCGAACGCGACGCATCGCGCCTTGCGCACAGCCGTGCGCCTTTAGTCCGACAGCTCGAACTCGCCACGCACGTCGCGTCCCGCTTCGACATCTGCGATGAAGTCGAAGACGCAGCGCTTCCAGAGCAGTGGTTTGTAGTCCGGCGTTGCGTGCGCCGCGCCGCGCACGGTCACGAAGCGCGAACTGGCGATGAGCGCGTGGTCGCGCTGGGCGGCGGGATAGAACGCATCCCACTCTCCGCACGAGACGAGCGTTGGTGCTGTGAACGCCGGCGTGCGCACGATCAGATCCGGTCGCTCGCGCATGGCGCGGCTTGCCGCCAGGTATCCGGCATCCGTCATGTAGTCGACCTTTTGGAGTGCGTTCCGCGCGTCCTGCTCGTCGAGCGAAAGCGGCTGCAAATGCGCGTACTTGTCGCCGTCGCGCCGGTAGCGATTCTCGCGCTCGACGAGGCCTTCGGTGCCGTGCTTCTCAACCACGCGCGCCATCCGTGTCAACGCGTCGACGAGGAACTGCTCCGCCGCGTCCGCCTCGGGCGTCGATCCCGTCGCACCCGCGGGCCGCGTCGCAATGTTGCCAGCGACCGTGTCGCAGAGCAGCAGCGATCGCACGCGCTGCGGATAGTCGCACGCGAACTGCGCGCTGATCATGCCGCCCATTGACACGCCTCCGATGTGAGCGCGTTGTATCTCGAGCGCGTCCATCAAACCGGCGAGATCCGCCGCGAACTGCGGCATCGTCACGCTCGCGAGATCGGCAGGTACGCCAGTTCTCGCGTGAGCCCGCGCATCGAACAGCACGAGATCGAAGTTCGAACGGAACTCATCGATGACGGGCGGCCAGCCCGCGCTCGATGCTCCAGCGAATCCGTGCGAAAGCACGAGTACCGGCCCGCCGCCGCCCGAGCGCTCGTACGAGATGTCGATGTCGTTGACGCGAACGGTGGGCATTGCTGCTACTGTCCGCGCGGTGCGGGCGGCTGTTCGGAAGGACGCGATCGGAGCGCCGTTGTCGTGGTGTTCGTCGCGCGCTTCGCAGGGCGCGAGGGCAGCGGTGACTGCATCCACGGCATCGGCTTACCGTCCGGCGTCACGAGCGGCTTCGGCTGCACCGGCGCTTGGGCGACCGGTGCGGGAGCGTCGTCGGGCGGGAAGATGCCGTTGTACGATGCTAGTGTGAGCGTCGCGCCTGCGCCCGCTAAGATGACGAGAAACAAGAACAGCCACGCCATCGTCATGTTGCCGCGAATGCCCAGCGCACCAGGAACGGGCGACCACAACAGCAGCAACCCCAGCACAAACCAGAGCCCCGCAAACACAAACGCCGTGACGGCAGATCGATACGAAACGCGCCTGATCATCGGCAAGATCGTATCACACGGACGGCCGTAGTCTCGAGCAAAGAAGAGGCCCCCGCAATCGCGGGGGCCTCTTCTCATATCCGACGTTCGTGCCGCGAGCGGCGGCGGGTTAGCGCTTCGCGGCAGCTTTTGCTTTCGCCTTGGGGCGGGCGGGGAGCTTCGCCTTTGAGGCGCCGTTGCTGGATGCCTTGCCGGCGCCCGCGGCGCTGCAGACCGTGTCGGTGATCAGGCGGGTCACGACGTACGGGTCCATGTTGGCGTTCGGGCGGCGGTCTTCGATGTAGCCCTTCTTGTCGCGGGCCACCTGCCACGGGATGCGTACCGACGCGCCGCGGTCGCTGACGCCGTAGGTGAACTTCTTGTACGACGCCGTTTCGTGGGCGCCGGTCAGTCGCGCCTCGATGCCGGCGCCGTAGTTCTCGATGTGCAGGGCGGCCTTCTTACCGAGCGCCTCGGCGGCCGCGACGCACGGTGCGTAGCTTGCGCGCATCTCCTTCGTCGAGAAGTTGGTGTGTGCTCCGGCGCCGTTCCAGTCGCCGCGCACCGGCTTCGGATCCAACGTCGCGTTCACGCCGAAGTCCTCAGCGATCCGGTAGAGCAGCCAGCGCGCAGTCCACATGTGATCCGAGCACTCGACAGGTCCATTCGGGCCGATCTGGAACTCCCATTGTCCCGGCATCACCTCGCCGTTCGTCCCGGCGATCAGCAGGCCAGCTGTCAGACACGCGTCGGTGTGCGCCTCGACGATCTCGCGGCCGAACACCTCGTCGGCACCGACACCGCAGTAGTACGGGCCTTGCGGGCCGGGGAATCCGTTGTCTGGCCAGCCCAGCGGCTTCGAGCCCTCGAAGAACGTGTACTCCTGCTCGATGCCGAACCACATGTCGTGCGCCGCATACTTCTTCGCGGTGTCGACACACGCCGCGCGCGTGTTCGTCGGGTGCGGGGTCATGTCCGTCAGGAGCACTTCGCACAACACCAGCTTGTTGTCGCCGCCGCGCAGCGGATCCGGGCATATGAACGCCGGCTTCAGCACGCAGTCGGAGTTCGACCCGGGCGCCTGGTTCGTACTCGATCCGTCGAAGCCCCAAATCATGGGCTTCTCGCCCTTCGGAATGATCTTGGTCTTCGACCGCAACTTCGCGGTCGGCTTGGTGCCGTCGATCCAGATGTATTCCGCCTTGTAGAAATTCACGACTGCCTCACTCCCGTACTACGCGTGCCTCATCTCCCGCCTCGCCAGCTTGCGACAGGCGCGCGAGAGGATGACCTTACTCCTCGACGCATTCGCGCCGAACACACTCAGACTGCGGCGTCGCCGCGCTCATTCGTTCGCACGCGGATGGCGTCCTCGACGGGCATAATGAAGATCTTGCCGTCTCCGATATTGCCCGTCCATGCGGATTTCTGGATCGTCGCCACAACTTCCTCCGCGTCCTTGTCGTGGACGACGATCTCCAGTTTGACCTTCGGCAACATGTCCACCGAGTACGTCTGACCGGATCGCCCGGCGTGAACGATACCCTTCTGCACGCCGCGTCCAGTAACGCCGACTATGTTTAGCCCCACATACCCCTTTTCGGAAAGGGCATGCTTCACCTCGTCCAGCTTCTCCGGGCGAATGATCGCTTCTATCTTCTTCATTTTGTAACAATCCCCTGGCTACTGGGCCGCGCCCAATCCTTAAGGCCGCATCGCTTGCTGCTCTGCCGGCGTTGCCGGGTTCCCAGACGCCATCGTGTGCACGGGGATGGCCTCCGGAATACCCAGCACCGGACCACCGCCGCCGAAGATGTACGCCCGCTCGCCGTGCTGCGATACGTCGAGGCCGGCGATTTCGTCTTCTTCGGTCGCGCGGATGCCCATCGTCACGTCAAGGATCTTGAGTATGGCGAACGTCACGATGAATGAGTAGGGCGCAACCACGGCGACACCGACGGCCTGCCGCCAGAGTTGATCCAGACCGCCTCCGTTTGTGAGGCCGTCCACCGGAAAGCCGAGCGCGTTAACGCCGGTATTGGTGGCCGCCACGGCGAAGATTCCTGTGGCCAGCGCGCCCCAGAGACCGCCGATGCCGTGTACCGCAACGACATCCAGCGAGTCATCGAGCTGGCTCTTCGCGCGCCACTGCGCCACGAGGAAGCAGAAGACTCCGGCGCCGATGCCGATCAGAATCGCCTCCATCGGCTGGACGTAGCCGGACGCCGGCGTGATCGCAACAAGGCCGGCCACGGCGCCCGCTGCCGCACCGACGACGCTCGGCTTGCCGGAGATACGCCAGCTCATGAACATCCAGGTCAGTGCTGCGGCGGAGGCCGCCGTCGTAGTTACAACGAATGCGTTCGCCGCCACAGCGTTGGCGGCGCCCGCACTGCCAGCGTTAAAGCCGAACCAGCCGAACCAGAGGATACCGGTACCCAGCACGATCATGGTCACGTCGTGGGGCTCCATCGGCTCCTCACCGAAGCCTTTGCGGCGTCCGAACACGAGCGCGGCGGCCAGCGCTGCCGCACCGGCGTTCACATGAATCGCTGTGCCGCCAGCAAAGTCGACGCCCTTGATGTTGGCGGCGATCCACCCGTCGGAGAAGAAGACCCAGTGCGCCACCGGGGCGTAGACCAGCAGCGACCACGCGGCGATGAAGATGAGGAACGGTCCGAACTTGGCACGTTCGGCGAACGCACCCGTAATCAGCGCGGGCGTGATGATGGCGAACATGAGCTGAAACGCCATGAATAGTTCGTGCGGGATGGTTGCGCTTCCCAGCGGCTCCGCTCCAACATGGCGTAGGCCGAAGTAATGTAAGTTCCCCAGCAGGCCGTAGTCTCCGATATCGGGCCCGAAGGCCAGCGAGTAGCCGACGACCACCCAGAGGATTCCCACGATGCCTATCGTGATGAAGCTCTGCATGATCGTGCCGAGGACGTTCTTGTTCCTCACGAAGCCGGCGTAGAAGAAGGCCAGCCCTGGCGTCATAAAGAGCACGAGCGCCGACGCCGCGAGCACCCATGCCGTATCGCCCGAATTGATCGGTACTTCTGTCATGATCCCTCCCCTGGTTCATGTATTGATGAGGGAGAGGATAGCTGCGCCATGTTACAACCACGTTACACAGCCGCACGAATATTGCGGATCTCTCTCAGTTGACAAGCGCCGATGTTGCTACAGCGCGACGCCCACCTCGGCCAGATCGCGCTGCGCTGGCGCATCGACGTCCACTTGAAGCGCGTTCAGCGTGCGCGACACCATGTTGTAGAAGCTGGTCACCATCGTCAGTTCGACGACCTCCTCGTCGTTGAGGAAGGAGGCGACAGCGGCGAACGTCGGGTCGGAGACGCGGCTGTCCGCAGTGAGCTCTCCCGCGTAGGCCAACACCGCCATCTCTTGCGAGTCGAACAGCGCGACGTTCGGTTCGGCGATGCCCCGGATCTGGCTGTCCGACAGCCCGGCCCGCCGGGCGAACGCGACATGCTGCGAAAACTCGTAGGGCGAGCGGCACAGGTACCCGGCACGGAGGATCGCTAACTCCCGCAGCTTGGGGTCGAGCTTGCCTTCCGTGAGAAAATAACTGCCGAACTTCATGAAGCGCCGTAACGCCACCGGGCTGTGCGACATTGCGCGGAAGATGTTCAGGATCGGACCCTGCTTCTCCAGCCGCTCGAACAGCCAGCGGTGGTCTTCCGACAGGTCTGCCGTCTCGTTTAGTCGTACGCGTGCCATAGCCGCACTCCTCTCCCGCGTGTTCCACGTGAAACACGTTCCAGATAGTAACGCGCTCACGGCAGCGGCGCAGAACGGCGGCTCCGCGTCCGCATCGGCCAACCTGCTACCATTGCGGACAGAATGAGCGTGCGATGTTCACGAGGCTAGGCTCCTTCGTCATCATCGCCATCCTGGCGGTCGCGGGCGCGGCGATCGCATTCGTCGTCTGGTCGGCGGTTGGCCCGTCCGGCGACAAGACGACCTCCAGCCCGCCTCGGACGGCAAGCGCAGCAAGCGTCACCGTCTCGCCCGCCGTCACCCAGCCGACCATCCCCTTCTCGCGGGTGATCGACTTCGCACGGGCCGGTGCGGTGCTACGCATCGATGCTCAGAACGCGGATGTCACCGTGACGTTCCGGGAGGACTTCGATACGAGCGGCTTTGGTACGACATCGCACGTCTTTCGCAGCTCGGTCGAGCAGGGGCAGGATGTGGTGCAGGTGCTGGAGGACGCGGGCGTCGGCGTGAACCGGCCCGGAGGCGTCACGGTGAACAAGCGATGAACGAGCACGAAAGCTTTTTGCCGTACAACCTGCCCGATATCTCGGATGTCGAGATTGACGCCGTCGTCGAGACGCTGCGCTCCGGCTGGCTCGCGCCCGGCCCGCGTGTCAAGCGCTTCGAGGATGACTTCGCCGCATTCATCGGCGCGAAGCACGCGATCGCGCTCGATTCCGCAACGGCCGGCATGCATCTGGCGCTGCTTGCGAGCGGCATCGGTGCGGGCGACGAAGTGATCACGACGCCGACGACGTTTGCCGCGACGGTCAACGTGGCGATCCACACCGGCGCCACGCCCGTGCTCGCCGATATCGACGGCGGCGACTACTGCATCGATCCGGCGGCGATCGAGCGCGCGATCACGCTGCGCACGAAGGCGATCATGCCGGTGCACCATGGCGGCACGGCGTGCCGCATGGACGCCATCCTCGATCTAGCACGGCGCTACAATCTGCTCGTCGTCGAGGACGCAGCGCACGGGCTGGGCACGCACATCGACGGCCGCCACATCGGCACGTTCGGCGATGCGACAGTGTTCAGCTTCTACCCGACGAAGAACGTCACGAGCGGCCGCGGCGGCATGCTCACGACGAACAACGATGCGCTGGCCGACCGCTGCCGGCTGCTTGCGCTGCACGGCATGAGCAACGATGCGTGGGATCGCTACACCGACCGTGGCTCGTGGGCGTATCAGGTGCTCGCCGCAGGCTACAACTACACCATGTCCGACTTTCAGGCGGCGCTCGGCCACGCACAATTCAGCCGCCTTGACGAGTTCCAGCGCCGCCGTCGCGAGATTGCGACGATGCTGAACGAGCGGCTGGCATCGCTTCCGGAACTACAGTTGCCCGTCGAGCGGGTGGGCACGACGCACGCCTGGCACCTTTATGTCGTGCGGCTCCGGCCCCAGATGCTTACAATCAGTCGTGACGAATTCATAGTGAAGATGAAGGAGCGCGGCATCGGAACGTCGGTGCATTTCATCCCGATCCACCACCACCCGTACTATCGCGCGACCTACGGCTGGGCGCCCGGCGACTTTCCCGTCGCCGATGAGGCGTTCGCCACGATGGTGTCGCTGCCGCTCTACACCCGCATGACCGAAGCGGCCGTCGACCGCGTCGCGACGGCCGTCGAGGAGATCGTGCGGGACCACCGGACATAGCTGCATGATCACCAGGCTCTTCGATATTGCCGCCGCCACAGTCGGCGTGATCGTCTTCGTCGTGACGTATCCGCTGGTCGCGCTCGCGATCAAGCTCGATTCGCGCGGGCCAGCGATCTATTCGCAAACGCGCGTCGGCCTGCGTGGCAAGCGCTTCACGATGTACAAGTACCGCTCGATGTCGCACGACGGCCACAAACCGTACGAAACGCCGAAGCTGGAGCCGGTGCATTTCAAGACGTTCGTCTTTACGACGCCGATGTCGCGCCTGACGCGCGTCGGCCGCTTCCTGCGCGCCACTAGCCTGGACGAGCTGCCGAACTTTTGGAACGTGCTGAAGGGCGACATGAGCATCGTTGGCCCGCGCCCGGAAATCCCGGAGCTGGTGGAGCAGTACCCGCCGGAGTACCGCCGCCGCCACGACGTGAAGCCCGGCATCACCGGCCTCGCCCAGATCAGCGGCCGAGCCGACCTGTCGTACGACGAGACGATGCAATACGACATCGAGTACGTGAACCACCACACCTTCACCGGCGACCTCAAGATCGCCTGGCGCACCCTGTCCACGGTGCTCGCCCGCAAGGGCGCGCGGTAGGCCGACCACGGGGCGGTATACTGGCATCCACGGGAGCCCAGTTATGGTCAGAATGATCCGCAAACAGATCCTGTTAAGTCCCAAGCAACATGCACTTGTCAAACGACGAGCGCGCGAGCTGGACGTGTCCGAAGCGGATGTATTGCGAGATCGCGTTGATGCTATAGCGCGCGAAGAGGCTCCGCTCAAGCTTGATAAGAAGGCATGGGCCCGTGAGCGCCGTTACATCATGACCCGCATCGGCTTGAAGTCCGAAGGTCCCGGGCGAGACTGGACGCGCGAGGAACTATATGACGAGCGACTCGCGCGCATTCCTCGTTGACACAAACGTCCTCGTCTACGCGTACGATCCCGTCGATCCTATCAAGCAGGTTCGAGCGCTCGACGTTCTTGATCGGCTTGCCGATTCTGGCGCCGGTTGCCTGACGACGCAGGTTCTCGGCGAGTTCTTCTTTACCGTCACGCGCAAGCTCAAGCCTCCGATTTCGATCCCTGAGGCTGAGCGAACCGTCACAAACTACACGAATTCATGGCCGGTGTTCAGCCTTACACCGGCAAGGGTTCTCGAGGGCGTGCACGCCGTGCGGCGACATGGCTTCGCCTATTGGGATGCGCTGATTTGGGCGACCGCCAAGCACCATGGCATTCAAACGGTGTTGAGTGAGGATTTCAGCGATGGGTCTCGAGTCGAAGGCGTGCGCTTCCTCAACCCGTTCGCGCCGACTTTCGATCCAGCCATGCTCGAGGGCTAGACCGGCGGTCGAATGACCATCCCAAAGACCGACGACTGATGACCGTGGCGAAGCCGCCCCATCCGCTATCCTGTATCCCGTGAACCGTAGCCTCCCGCCGCTCCGCGATCTTCTGCGCCTTGTACCTGTGGTGCTGCTTGATGCGGCGATTGTGCTGGCGGCGTATGCGGCGGCGCTCGCCCTCCGCTTTGATGGCGATGTCCCGAGCGAATCGATTCGTTTTTTCGCGGCTGTTTCGTGGTTCATCGCGCTGGCGCACATCGCGGGCAACTTCGCGTTCCGCATCTACCGCACATCGTGGAAGTTCGCCGGCATCGTTGATGCGCTCAACCTGGCGTTGTCGATCGGCGTCGTCTCGATCTTCCTGTTCGCGATCAACGTCTTCATGAACCCGCGCCACATTCCGTTGACCGTCAGCGTCACCGCCCCAGCACTGATGCTGATCGCGATGGGCGGTATCAAGTTCTGGCCGCGGCTCTGGGCGTCGCGCAACCCGTTCGGCGGCTACGACGCTGGCGTGAAGAATGTGCTCATCGTCGGCGCGGGCCACACGGGCCAGCTCGTAGCGCGCGAGTTCTTGCAAAATCCACGCTGGCAGTACAAGCCCGTCGGGTTCGTCGATGATGACAAGCGGCTACAGGGCGTGCGCATTCACGCCGTGACGGTGCTGGGCGATCGCTTCGATATCGCCGACATCTGCTCGCGCAAGCGCGTCGATCTTGTCGCCATGGCGATACCGTCGGCGACGGGCGCGCAGGTGCGCGAGATCGTCGGCATCTGCCAGGACGCACGCGTGCCCGTGCGCACGGTGCCGGGCCTGCGCGAGATGGTGCGCAACGAGGCGTCGGCGGCGCAA
>JANXYW010000318.1 GCA_025355835.1 Chloroflexota bacterium | reverse complement strand
ATCAGTTTCGACCGCGAACCGCTGCCATCGCTCTACACCGTCGCGGGCGGCACGGGCGCGGTGCTCATGGGCACGTTCAGCAAGACGCTCGCGACGGGGCTGCGCGTCGGCTGGATCATGGGCGAGAAGCCTGTGATCGATGCGATCACGCGGATGCGGTTCGATATGGGCGTCTCACCGTGGACAACGCGTGTCATCGCCGAGTTCTGCACGGCGGGCCACTACGACACGCATCTGCCGAAGATGATCGAGATCTACCGCAGCAAGCGCGACGTGATGCTCGCCGCAATGAACGAGCGCTGTTCGAAGTACGCGCGTTGGACCGTGCCGAAGGGCGGCTTCTTCATCTGGGCGGAGCTTGCGGAGGGCATCGACCCTACGCAACTTCGCATCGCGGCGAACGACGAGGCCGTCGGCTACGTCGGCGGCGAAGCGTTCTTCGCCGACGGGACCGGCCACAACTTCGTCCGCCTCTGCTACAGCAACGTAGCCGAAGCCGACATCCCGGAAGCCGTCATGCGCTTCGGCCGCGCGCTCGAACGCGCCGTCCGCAACTAGCGTGACATCACCTCACCCTACGAGCACCTCATTCGCATCGCCAGCGGCCCCCAACGCGTATCAACACCAGTACCCGCGGAGCTTCAGCTCCGCCCAATGTCCGTTTCCGCAAGACCCTCCGTCACGTACATCCACGCGCGCGAGAAGCGGACGCATCGCCGCGTTCGTCATCACCGCGATCTGCGTACTCGCCGCCGCGTGCGGCGGCGGATCGGCGCACGCACCCTCGGCGCCGCCAACGATATCCGCTGCGGACGCGGCGTTACGATTGAAACAGATCGTGCTGCAACTCGCCGACGCTGGCCCAACGTTCGCGCAGGACGCGGCTGCTGCGCAGACGAACGACGAACTCGCCGACGCGCGGCCCGACACGGAGAGCGCCCGCAAGCAGTACGCGGGCTGGGGCCAAGCGCTTCAGTACAACGTCCAGTACTCCGCGCCCGCCGCGCCCGACCTTGTCTTCAGCGGCAAGATCGCGCGCGTGATGAACACCGCGACGCTGTTCCAGTCGTCCGAAGGCGCAGCCGCGGCACTGGCGTACACGCGCGACCTCGCGGCCGCGACCGTGGCGAATTTTCTCGTGAACGAGGCGGCGGGCACGAAGATCACGGATACGCAGGTCGTCAAGGACATCGCCTTCCCCGCAAAGGGCGACGAATCGTTCGCCTGGCGGCTGACAGGCAAAGCCACGTTCGCCGACGGCTTCACCGTCACCTTCGTCGCCGACGCGGTCTTCGTGCGCGCCGGGCGCGTCAACGGTAACGTGACGGCGGTCGCGTACGGCCAGGCGCCGAAGCGCGATGACCTGATCGCGCTCGCCGACACGTTCGTCGAGCGGGCAATGGCACACGGATGATCATTGATAGCCACGCGCACGTCTTTCCGCCCGAAGTGACCGCTCGTCGTGCCGAGCTGCTCGCCGACGAACCGGCGTTCGCCGAGATCTACGGGGACGCCGCAGCGAAGATGGCGACCGCAGACGAAGTTCTCGCGTCGATGGCCGAGGCCGCCGTCGACCGCACCATCATCGTGAACTTCGCATGGCACAGCGAGGCGATAGTCGACGAGACGAACGCGTACATCATCGAGCAGGCCGCGCGCTCGGGCGGCCGGCTGATCCCGTTCGTGTCGGTGTACTTCGGCGAGAACGCCGGCGCGCACGGCCGCGCCGAAACGGACGACGCGCCCGCGATCGTCCGCAACGACGTGCGCACGAAACTTCGCCGCCTGGCGACGAGCGGCGCGCGCGGCATCGGCGAACTGCGGCCGGAGAGCAGCGGCTACAACCTCGCCAACAGCGACGAAGCCGACCTGCTGGCGTGGGCAGCGGCGGCGTTCGATCTACCGGTGCTCGTGCACGCCAGCGAGCCCGTCGGTCACGCCTACCGCGGTAAACATGGACTGGCGCTCGATGCGTTGTACGCGTTCGCTCGCGCACAGTCCGGCGTCACGATCATCGCTGCGCACTGGGGCGGCGGCCTCCCGTTCTTCGCGCTGATGCCCGAAGTGCGTGAGGCGATCGACTCGATGTACTTCGACACGGCCGCATCGCACCTCCTCTACGATCCAGAGATCTACCGCCGCGTCATCGATCTTGTCGGCGCCGAAAAGATCCTCTGGGCCAGCGACTACCCGCTGACATCGCACTCGAAGGCGCTCGAACGCACGCGCGATGCGGCGCTGACGGATGCGGAACTCGCCGCGATCACCGGCGGCAACATCGCACGATTGTTGTCGCTGTAGGGCAGCACATTCGATGCTACGTCGTAACCGAGCACCGCGCTACACGCGCACCTCACCTCGGCCGTCGGCCGCGTCCTCTCCACGACGTGGAGAGGACTCTCAACCGAACAGAAGGCTCAAATTCCAGATCAGATCGCAGCCCACTCAATATAGGACAGCCGTCCCCGGCTGTTGGCAGCCCGCCACATCCCGCACGACCGCCCGACACCTGCTGGGTGCGTCGTAACCGAGCACCGCGCTACACGCGCGCACCTCACCTCGGCCGTCGGCCGCGTCCTCTCCACGACGTGGAGAGGACTCTCAACCGAGCAGAGGGCTCAAATTCCCGATCTGACCGCAGCCCACTCAATGTAGGACAGCCGCCCTCGGCTGTTGGCAGTCCGCTGCAGATACCACGACCGCCCGACACCGGCGGGGTGCGTCGTAACCGAGCACTGCGCCACACGCGCACCTCACCTCGGCCGTCGGCCGCGTCCTCTCAACCGAGCAGAGGGCTCAAATTCCAGATCTGATCGCAGCCAACTCGATGTAGGACAGCCGCCCTCGGCTGTTGGCAGCCCGCTGCATGTACCACGACCGGTCGTGAGGCGAGCCCGCAGAGTGGCACAGCCGTCCCCGGCTGTGAGACGCCCTTCCACCCTGAAAGCGAGGGCCATCCCGGGGTGACGTGCGCCCGCTCCCGGCCGTTCCCTCTCACGAATGACCTACACTAACCGCGATGCTCGGCCGCAAGAAAAAGACACAACCGCAACCGACACCGCCGGCCCCACACACGCTGCGGCTCTTCGTCGCCGTCGACATCCCGCACGACGTGAAGCGCACGATCATCAGCACGATCGACGGGCTGCAACGGACGCTCGCGATGCCGGCGCTGCGTTGGGTGCGACCCGAAGGCATTCATGCGACGCTGGAATTCC
>JANXYW010000316.1 GCA_025355835.1 Chloroflexota bacterium | reverse complement strand
CGTGGCGACGATCGCCGGCCGCAGCTCGCGAATCGTACGGACGAGCATGTGCGTCACGGCGTCTGGGTGCGCTTTGATCAGCGCGCGCTCGTCGTCGTTCTCGGGCGTGCCCTGCATGCCGGAGTCGCGGAAGCCCATCATGCGCACGTCCGTGACGCCGAGCATCGCCATCGCGACGCGCAGCTCCTCTTCGCGGAAGCGGCCGAGCGTGTCCGCGGTCGCGCCCGTCCCCGGCGATATCTCGCCGACTTCGCCGCGCGTGGCGCAGACCATCGTCACCGGCACGCCGCGCGCCGCGTAGCGGGCCATCGTCCCGCCAAGGCCGAACGTCTCGTCGTCAGGATGGGCGAATATCGCGAGCAAGCCGCCTTCGGGCATGGGACGTGACCTCCAGTTCGATCAAGTGTAGCGCGATGCCGGCAGAACCAAAAACCAAGAACCGAGAACCTAGCGGGCGGGCGAAGTGAAAAGCGCGATGTCGGGCGCAGCAGGCTGTACAATCGCCGCATGACGAACGCAACGCTTCCATTTGGTGATGCAACAATAGAGGTCGAACTACCGGAGCGCACGCGCATGGTGTCGCGTGGCGGCAGCGCAGGATCGGGCGGCGGCTTGCAGGCCGTCAACGATCTCGATCTCGCCGTGCGCGAGGCGCTCGAACATCCGCTCGGACTGCCGGCGATCCGCGATATCGTGCGCGCTGGTTCGCGCGTGGTCATCGCCTTCGACGATCCGACGGTCACGTCGTTCGGCCCGATCCGGCGCGTCGCCATCGAGGGCGTGCTGGCGCAGCTCGCAGAAGCGGGCGTGCGCGAGGAGGACGTGCGACTGATCTGCGCGAACGCACTTCACCGCAAGTTTACGCGCGACGAGCTTGCGACGATCATCGGGCAGGCGCTGGTCGATCGCTTCGGCGAGCGCCTGTTCTGCCACGATGCGGAGGACTCCGCGAACCTCGTATACTTCGGCACGACCGAGCACGGTTACGACGTCGAGTTGAGCAGGCACGCCGTTGACGCCGACCTCTGCGTCTACATCAACGCCGGCTTGCACCTCGGGTTCAGCGGCGGTTGGAAGTCCGTCGCCGTCGGTTTGTCGACGTGGCGCTCGATTCGGCACACGCATCATCCCGACGGCATGTCGATGTCCGTGTTCAACAATCGCATGCACGACGTGCTGAACGAAATGGGTGCGCACCTTGAAGCATCGATGGGCAAACGCATCTACAAGATCGAGTGTGTGCAGTCGAGCCCGACGAAGATCGCGCACGTCTGGGCTGGCGGCGTCAGCGAAACGCGCGCGGCCGCGCTGGACGTGATGGCGTCGCGCAACCCGCCGCGGCGTTCGCAGGCGGAGCCGGCCGATGTCGTTGTGTACGGACTGCCGGCGTGGAGCCCGTACGCCGTCTTTGGCACGATGAATCCGATTCTTACGCTGATCTCGTCCGGCCTCGGCTATCTCGGTGGCTACATCGAGGCGCTCGGCAAGCCCGGCTGTACCGTCGTCCTCGCGACGCCGTGCCCAGAGACGTGGGATATGGAGCACCATCCGTCGTATCGCGAAGCGTGGGACCGCGTGCTGCCGGCGACACGCGACCCGTACGAGATCATGGCGCGCTTCGGCGATGAGTTCGCGACGAACGCCGCCTACATCGACCGTTACCGCAACGGCGTTGCGTTCCATCCGGTTCATGCGGTGCTCGCGACGCACCCGTTGCGGCGGCTGAAGCACGCATCGCGCATCATCGTCGCAGGTGCGGACGATGCCGCCGTTCCACGGCACGTCGGGTTCGACTATGCGGCGTCGGTCGAGGACGCGATTCGCGATGCGGAGCGCGCGCACGGCGGCGATTGCTCGATCGTGTGCGTGAACTGAGCCGACACCACGCGGCCTCTCTAAGATCAGTCTTAGGAACCCGACAACGGTTCTGCAACGTAGAGTCTCCAGACAAGCAGCTAGCGTGTGTCCACATATATGAACGCGGCCGTCCGCGGCCCAACAGGAGTGAAGCTGGATGAGTCTTTCGAAGATCATACTTGGAGCAGTCGCCGCAATCGTAGTGCTCGGCGCAGTCGCGGCTGGCGGCTGGTGGTTCTTCATCCGCGAAGACGCGAAGCTCGCGACGAACGCTCCGGCAATCCCCGCCGACCTCAAGACGCCCGTCGCTACCTCGGCGAGCGGCACCGCATCCACCGCGACGGCGGGCTCGTCGACGAGTGGCGGCGCGCTCACGTTCAAGATTCTCTCCGATCGCTCGGAGGCCGCGTACTTTGCTGACGAGAAGCTCGCGAGCTTGCCGCTGCCGTCGAAGGCGAAAGGTTCGACGAAAGACATCACGGGACAGTTCCAGTTGACGGCAGACGGATTCGACCTCGACGCGTCGCAGCCGACCACCTTCACCGTGAACCTCAAGACGCTGGCCAGCGACAAGAGCATGCGCGACGCGCGCGTCCAGAACCAGGGCCTTGAGACGAGCAAGTTCCCAACCGCGACGTTCACTGCGACCATGGTGACGGGATTCGACAAGAACCTGGCGTCCGACGCCGAGCAGACGCTGCAGATGAGTGGCACATTGGATCTGCACGGCGTCAAGAAAGACGTGGTGTGGGAGGTGAAAG
Organism: Chloroflexota bacterium; assembly: GCA_025355835.1. Classification (GTDB taxonomy): domain Bacteria; phylum Chloroflexota; class Dehalococcoidia; order DSTF01; family JACRBR01; genus JANXYW01. The sequence goes on along the minus strand of JANXYW010000316.1, from coordinate 506 downwards.
CGAAGCGTGGCGGTAGCATCATTACCGCGCTCGCGACGCTAAAGTTCAATTTCGGCGACTTCAATATCCCCATCCTGAACATCGCGAACTTCGTCTCGGTGCAGGATGGCGTGACGCTCCAGGTGCAGGTGGTGGCGCAAGCTTCGTAGCGACCGGACGGCCCGACGCACGACGCGTCTGGCATCGCGACCTGCCGTTGCGTACCCTGCCGCAAACATCGAGCGCTGATGATTGAGGTGTGGGCATGCCTTCCGATCTCGCTATTCCAACGTCGCCCGCCGAATTGACCGCAGCGTGGCTGACCGAAGCGCTGCGCGCTGGCGGCGTCATCGGCGACGCGACCGTCACGTCTGCCACACACGAGATGCTCGGCCAGGGCGCGGGATTCATCGGGCAGCTCGCGCGCGTCACGCCGACGTACGACCGTCCGGTCGCTGGTGCGCCCGCGACACTGATCGCGAAAATGCCGGCGCTCGATCCGGGTGCGCGAGAGATCGCCGGCATGT
>JANXYW010000305.1 GCA_025355835.1 Chloroflexota bacterium | reverse complement strand
ATCCTCACCACGCACGCCGGCAGCCTCCCGCGCACGCCCGAACTCGTGACGATGATGATCGCCCTGAGTACGCATCAGCCGATCGATGCCGTCGCTTTCGAGCGCGAGGTCGCGGCGAGCGCGGAGCGCTGCGTCGCGCAGCAGATCGCTTGCGGCATCGATGTCATCAACGACGGCGAGCAGTCGCGCGAGAGTTTCTTCACGTATGTGCAGCACCGCCTGAGCGGCTTCGGCGGCGAAAGCAACCGCCCCGTGCCGCGCGACATCACGCAGTTCTCGACGTTTCTCCGGCTCAAGATCCCCGACTTCTCGCGCGAGCAGGTCAGCCTGATGCGCGCGCCGAAGGCGATCGGCGACGTCCGTCACGTCAACCGCGGCCCGATCGAGCGAGAGTGCGCCGCGTTTCGCGCGATGCTCGATGCGCGGCCGGCGGGCGCTTTCAGCGAGCCGTTCATGTCGGCCGCATCGCCAGGCATCGTTGCCGCCGCGATGCTCAACGAGCACTACGCCACCGACGACGACTACGTGCTCGCTGTCGCCGACGCGTTGCGGCCGGAGTACGAGTACATCGTCTCGCAAGGGTTCGTGCTGCAGGTCGATTGTCCGGACCTCGCGATGGAGCGCCACACGTCGTACGCCGATCGGTCGCTCGCAGAGTTCCAGCGCTACGTCGAGCGCAACGTCGCTGCGCTAAACCGCTCGCTGGGCGGGCTGCCGCGCGACCGTGTGCGCGTCCACGTCTGCTGGGGCAACTACGAAGCGCCGCACCATCACGACGTGCCGATGCAGGAGATCCTGCCGCTGCTCTACGCCGCGCACGGCGGCGCAATTGTCCTGCCCTTCGCAAACGCGCGCCACGCGCACGAGTGGCGCTGTCTCGAACGTCTGCCGCTGCCCGACGACTGGCTGATCGTCGCCGGCGTCATCGACACCACGACGAATTACGTCGAGCACCCGGAGGTCGTCGCTGATCGCATCGAGCGTGTAGCGCAGGCCGTCGGCGATCCGTCACGCGTCCTCGCCGGCACCGACTGCGGCTTCGACACATCAGCCGGCCTCGGCGAAGTGGCCGAAGAAGTCGTGTGGGAGAAGCTGCGGTCGCTAAGCGCCGGCGCTGCGATCGCGAGCGAGCGCCTGTTTGCGTGAACGCGAAGCCCACGAAAAGGTGCCGCACTCGCAGCAGATTGTCGATCACTGTAGGGGCGCTCACGAGTCGCCGCAGGAGACAGTCCCGGGCGTGAGGTGCTCGTGCCGCAAATCCGCCCATGTCGAGAGAGTAGGAGCCGTCCATGAACCGAAACACCGTACTGGCCGAACATCGCGATGGCATCGCACTGATCACCATGAACCGGCCGGAGAAGCGCAACGCCTTCAACGACCAGCAGTATGACGATCTGCGTGCGGCTCTGACGGACGCGCGGGATGACGATGCGATCAAGGCCGTCGTGCTAACGGGCGCCTCCGGCGCGTTCTCCGGCGGCCAGGACCTGAGCGAGATGGTCACGCAGCGGTCGCACGATGACGACCAGCCGCACGGCTTCGTCCCGTTCATCGATTGCCTGAGCACGTTCGACAAGCCGCTGATCGCCGCCGTCAACGGCGTTGGCGTGGGCATCGGACTGACGATGCTGTTGCACTGCGACATCGTGTACATCGCCAGGTCGGCGCGGTTGCGCGCGCCCTTCGTGTCACTGGGACTCGTACCGGAGGCGGCGAGCAGCTATCTGCTGCAAGCGATCGTCGGCCCGCAGCGAGCGGCAGATCTTCTGTACACGAACGCATGGATCGACGCCGACCGCGCCGTCGCCCTGCGCCTCGCTGCTGGTGTCTACGACGATGCGGATCTGCTGCCGGCCGCGATGCGGAAAGCGGAAGAGATCGCGGAGCAGCCATTGGCATCACTTCGCCGTACGAAGCAGACGCTCCTGGCCGTCCATGCAGACGCCGTCACTGCGGCGCGCCGGCGCGAGGACGCAGCTATGGCGGCAGCGATCGGCGGCCCCGCAAACATCGAAGCGATCCGCGCATTCCGCGAGAAGCGCGCACCGGACTTCCGCGGAATGTAAGGCCCGCTCTCGCGCGATCTTCTCAGATCGGTTCACCGGGGAAGCGAAGGGCGAATCGTTCGACGAGGCCGGGTACGCTATCCGGGTTCATTGCGAGTTTGTATTGAGCGCAGAGTTCGCCCAGCGCCTGCGGTGCGGCTTGCGTAACGCCGCCAAGATCAACGAGCGCGGCGAAGAACCCCTCGAACCCGCCAGGCGAGATGATCTCCAGGATCCGCGCCGGTTCATCGCCGGCGTTCCAGAACGTGTGCCACTGATTCCGCGGTTTGTGGATCAGATCGCCGGGACCGCCGACCAGCACCTCGTCGCCGAGCATCGCGCCGACTCTGCCTTGCAGCACGTAGCTGTATTCGTCTTCGAGCGTATGGCGGTGCAACGGCGCGGCCAGCGCTCGTGGGGACATGGGATGCTCGACCATCGAGAAGCCGCCGCCTGCCTCGTCGCCGCCAATCATGAATCGGACGCCGATGCTTCCCAGAAACCCGGACCTGCCATCCTTCGGACCGACGACTTTCGCTGACTGCGCCATATTGCCTCCTTTGATTGGACAATGCCGTCCGTTGTATTCTAAAGGCACGAGTTCAGCGTGTCAATATTCACGGGACAGCAGTGACTGACGAAAAACGCCCATATCGCAAAAAGCTTCGCGCCGAACTGGAGGTGCGTACGGCCCGGCGCATCACCGAAAGCGCCGTGGAACTGCACGGTACGCTCGGCCCATCGCGCACGTCGATCAGCGCCGTCGCCAAGCACGCCGGCGTCCGCCGCTCCACGCTCTATCGCTACTTTCCGGACGAAGCGGCGCTGTTCACCGCGTGCACCGCGCACTGGATGTCCACGAACGTGCCTCCGGATATCGGCCGCTGGGCGGCCATCGGTGATCCGGACGAGCGGCTGGTCGTCGCCCTCGCCGAGCTCTACGCCCATTACCACCGAACCGAGCAGATGATGGCGAACATCCTGCGCGATGAGGCGACGATGCCCATCGTCAAGCAGCTGCTGAGCGGCTATCGAGACTA
>JANXYW010000272.1 GCA_025355835.1 Chloroflexota bacterium | reverse complement strand
TCGGCGTAGTCACGCATGGTGTAAGGGCCATCGGGGACGGCGGTCTGTCCGAGGCCGCGCTGATCCTACGCGAGCACCTCGAAGTGCTGGGCGAGCGGGCTGTCGAAGATGGTGGGTTTGGTGCGGAGGTCGCCGCCGGTGCCGCTGATGTAGAGAAGGCGCGGGCCGGCGCCGGCGGTCTCGTAGTAGGTGCGGATGCGGGTGGTGGTGATGTGTGGCATGTTAGTGGATTCTATCGGGCGCGACTGGAGCGCCGGTGCTGACGGCGGAGCGGTGTACGTGTGTGAGAGAGGCGGACAGGTCTGTCTCTTACGGCGACCCTTCGAGAAGGACTGTCCCTACGGGAAGCGCGGCAAGCGGGCGTCGTTGTCATTCTCCTTCGTGCTCCCTGCAGGCCGTAGGCTTCGTGGATCGTAACCTCACGCCATCGTCGTGCCGGGGAGGGTGGCGATGCCGAACGTCACCGCGGCGCCGTAGACGACGAGCGCCGCCGCGGCGAGCATCGCGATGCGGTGGCCGCCGGGGAGCGACTTCTCCGCGAAGATCAGCACGGTGATCAGCGCCATGATGCCGACGTTCATGATGCCGAGCGGGAACAGGATGGCGAAGAGGAACCAGCAGCAGCCCAGGCAATACACCGCGTGTTCGGCGCCCATGCGCACCGTGCCGGCGGCGCCGTCGCGCCACGAACGCATGACGAAGCTCATGGGGCTGCGGCATTTCGAGAGGCAGGCGTACTTCAGCGGCGTCAACTGGTAGATGCCTGCGGCGATGAGCACGGCGCCGCCGATCTGCTCGGCGTGATCCATCAGCCACATGTAGCGGTCGGCCAGGTGGCCGGCGCCCGTGGCGGCGCCGTAGGCGGCGACGCCGGCGATCGACCAGATCACAAGGTACGTGCCGGTGAACAGCCAGACGCCGACGTGGCTCTGCTGGCGCGCGCGCCGCCCCGCCTGTACGCGCTGGAACATCATGATCATCGGCGCCGCGGTCGGGAACATCATCGCGACCATCATCACGATCCAGACGGCGATGAAGAGCGGCGCGGACATGCCCATCGTCAGGCTCATCATCGTGTCGTTCGACGTCGATGACTGCCACCAGAGCACGGCCCACGCGGCGCCCGCCAGCGCGAGCAGCGTCATCAGGATGAGATAGCGCTGACGGTTCAGCGCCGCGTATTCGGGGGCTGTCGACATAGCGCTATGGTCCCGTCCAGTGGAACGGAGCGTAGTCGGCGCACTTTCCGGTGTTGTCCCAGTCGAAATCGAAGTCCTTGAACGTGGCCCGCACGCCGGATGCCTGCACCCAGTCCTCCGGGAACATCGGATTCGCGCCCTGTTTAACGACGACGCCTTCGGGCGTCGCACCCGGCACTGCGGCGATCGCGCTGTCGAGGATGCCGGGAATGCGCGCGCTTCGTTTCTTGCCCTCGTTCACGTATTCGACCGGCACGCGCTTGAGTCCGAGGTTCGTGGCGATCAGAGGCGCAACCGCGCCCATCGGCCCGCCGGCAGCGCCGGTGAGCACTGTGGCGAGCGCCTCCGTTTGCTCCGCTGACGCCCGTTCGTCGCAGTACGCGGCGACCGTCCAGTTGCCGAGACCCATGATGTCAGGCGCGTGGATGGCGATCACGAAGTTGAGCCCGCCAATGCTGACGTCACCATACGTGCCGTTATTGACGTGGAACACGAACCAGGCGTTGCAGTGTCCTTGATCCGGCTTTGCGCCCAGGAAGCCCTGGGGCGAGACCTCGCATGGGCAGACGACATCGCAGTTGCAGCTCTCGAAGTACTCGCCGTCGATTTTCCACTTCGGGTGAGACGACACCATGGATGATCCTCCTCTGCGCCCTTGCCGGCGCGGGCTATTCGTGCGGCGGACGTGTCCGCGAACTCCACGCGGACATCGAGCCCGGCGGCGTCACTCGCGGGTCGCACCTGGATCTCCGTCTAGCCTTCGCCCGCGAAGTTGAAGCGGAACGTCTCGCCGTACTGGCCCGAATGGTCGTACGAGAGTTCCGGGTGCTTGACGAAGAACTTCGAACTCGTCATGAGGTCGGCCTCGTTCGTGAGCAGACCGGCGGACATCTTCAGATTGAAGCCGCTCTCTTCGCCCGTCACGGGGTTCTTGATCGCTGCGAGCCGCATTTCGACGCGGTCGCCGAATTTCACGTGGCTGTTCGCGCCGTCGAACTTCCACTCGACCGGCACGAAGTCCGGCCCGATGACCTTGACGAGGACGCTGGCGAATACGGCGAACGGTCCGCCGAGCGTGCCGCCGAGGATATGACCGATCGCGGCGCGCTGCGCGTCGGTGGCCTTCTCGTCGACGAGTGCGTACCCGGTGACGTTCCCCAGGTGGATAGCGCCGGGCGCGTGGATGAAGAATCCGATGGTGATGCCGTCGAGCTTCGTCTCGTTGTAGCCGCCCTGGTTGATGTGGAAGGCGTATCCGCCCTCGCACCAGCCCTTCGACGGCGGCGCGTCGAAGTTGCAGGGGCAACCCCAATCGCAACTACAGCTGCCGACCGCGTCGCCCTTCATGCTCCACTTGACCTTAGTCTGCGTCACCATCATGTGCCTCCCGTCGGTTGTATAGTTCGTGCCATGCGTCTGTTGCGTGAGGCGATTATCTACGTGAAGCGCTGGGCTGTCAATGGCGTCGGGGGTTCGATTCTCACACGCCGGGCGGCGCGGCCTGGCCGCCCGGTCGATTCCCGACCGCCCTCTTGCGTGCGGCGTGTTTTCCGTAGATCGACCCCTTAGAAGCCGATGGCGGGACTCTACCACCGACGGCCGTCCCGCCGAACTGATGGTCGAAGATGCTCGGTTTCGCGCGGAGGTCGCCGCCAGTGCCGCTGATGTAGAGGAGGCGCGGGCCGGCGCCGGCGGCCTCGTAGTAGGTGCGGATGCGGCTGGTGGTGATGTGTGGCATGGGTTCAGACTCCGTCGAGGTAGCTCCAGAACTCCGCCGGGGCGATCCCCGCCTTGCCGAGAACCGTCTCGGCGTAGACCGCGCCAAGCTCGACTGTGGCATGGACCAACAGGATCTGCGACTCAGGATCAGCACAGTCCCGAGACATGACGACGGTGCCGGTGGGCGGGCCTTCCGGCTCCGGGCACGTCTCGTAGCCCTCGACCTTCAGAAAGTCGGCGAGGTGCTGGCCAACAAAACGCTGTCGTGGCATCCTGCCTCACCAACCTTGTTAGAATGTCGGGAGTATAGGAGACCTGATGGTTTCAACCACGTTGCTGCAGATCAAGTACAGGCCCGAATTCCACAACGACGACGGTCTCGTGACGGCAGTCTGCCGTGAACTCGGCTTGGCTGCCCCGGGCAAGACGAACGAAGAAGCAGGCGCGGCCCTCTCGTCAACTGTCCGCGCGTATTGCGACATCCTCGAACGCCGTGGCGTACTCGCGAAGACGCTCGCCGAATCAGGCGTGACCACCGAGGAGATCAGCGTCGACAAAGAGTCGAACGAAGATGTCGTCCTCGTCGTCGGCACCGGCCGCTCGAACGGGCGGTAGGATGGACGGGTGAGAGTGCCGCGTCTCTACGCCGGATGAGATCTCATCGCTGAGGGCGGAAGGGCTAACCCCATCTCGCCCTCGCGCCGTTCCGCGTCTGCGATATATTGGCCGAGATGAAGTACTACACGTTCGAAGTCGTCGTGGAGAAGGAGCCGGAGGATGAGGGCTACAGCGCCTATAGCCCGACGCTGCCCGGCTGCTTCAGTAACGGACGGACGATAGAAGAAGCCAAACGCAATATTCGCGAGGCGGTCCAGGCGCACCTCGCGTCACTCATCGCTCACGGCGACGCCGTACCGCAAAACGAACATCTCGTGCATGTCGAAGAACTCACCGTCGCCATCCCCTGATGATACGGATGCCCGCAGGTCACCGCTGCCGAGTTGGTGCGCGTCCTTAAATCACTGGGCTTCGTCGAGGATCGGCAGCAGGGCAGCCATCTGACGCTGCGCTATGCCGAACGGGCGGTCTCAGTGACCGTGCCGATGCACACCGGCGTCGATGTCGGCCGCGGACTCGCCGTACGCATCCTGAAGGACGCCGGGTTCACGGTTGAGGACTACATTCGCCTTCGCTAAGTCTGCGCACGGGTCGGCGGATCCACGTGGGCTCGGCCAAGCGCGGGCTCGCGAAGCCTTCGGCGTCCCACTCGGAGCTTGGCAATCTGAATTGCGCTGTGGGCGGAGCTGAAGCTCCGCGGGTACTGGTGTGGTGTCGTCGTCGTGGGCTGACGATGGAACGGTATGCGTGTCCGAGACGGGTGGACAGGTCTTCGGATCTGTCGCTACGGTGACGATGAGTGCGTCTCGCCCTCCGAGAAGCACAGGGCTGCGAACGAAGTAGATGCTTCGCTTTGCTCAGAGCTTGTGAAGAAATACCGATCCCGCTCGATTCGCGTGGCGTCACAGATTCGAAATTCGACCGATCGAACTCAGTTTCGGAATAAACTCACAAGCTCTCAGCATGCCAAATACCCGACGACCGACGACCGACGACTCACGACCGTCCTCAGAAATAATTGACGGTGATGCCGCCATCCACGACGAACTCGGTGCCTGTTGTCCATGATGATTCGTCGGACGCCAGGTAGAGGGCGGCGTAGACGATGTCTTCGGGAAGGCCGAAGCGGCCGAGGGGGATGCGGTTGAGGCGCTTCATCTTCTCCTCCTGCGTCGGGAAGAGATCGGCGAGCAGCGGCGTGAGGATCGGGCCGGGGCAGATGGCGTTGACGCGCACGTGCTGCGGGCCGAACTGCACGGCGAGCGACTTCGTCAGCGCGAGCACGGCGCCCTTGCTGGCGGTGTAGGC
>JANXYW010000205.1 GCA_025355835.1 Chloroflexota bacterium | reverse complement strand
GCGCTACCCAGAACGCATGCTCATCCTTCGTCGCCTGCGTGTGGTACGCCTTGACGGCGGGCAACCCCTCGAAATGCTTGTCTGCGAACGAGGAGAGTTCGCCGGACGACCAGCCCGCGTCCTTGTACTTCGGCAGCATCGTCTGCACGTACTGATCGACGTACGCCTTCTTGTACTCGTCGATCGTGCCGCCGGACTTGGCGACGCCGAGCACCTTCACAATGGGATCGCTGGCCGTCTTCCACTGACTCGTCTTGAGGTCAGCTAGGCCGCCACTTACGCCGGCGCGGGCGTCCTGCTTCGCCAACCGCGCCTGCTGCGCGTCGCTCGGCGCAGCGTACGCGCCGGCCAGTTGCTCCAGCGCAAGTTCGCGCGCGTTCGTCAGTGACCCCGGCTGCTTCGCCAACTTCTCTCCCGCAATCGGCAGCGGCGCCGCCGCGAGCAAGCGATCCGTGGCGCTCATCCGCCCGAAGTGCGGCCTGCCGGACGTGTCATAGCCAAAACCTGCTGCCGCCGCGACAGCGCGGCTAGGCGCTGATGGCGTGCCCATCCAGAACTGCGCGACGGGCTTGGCCGCTTCTCCCACCACGTCAGGGGCGTTCGCCAACGCGCCGGGCACGTCTGCCACTGAGGTCGGCGTGTGCGCCCCCGCAGTGGCGAGGACGGTGAACGACTTGGTGATCGCGTTGATCAGTGAACCTTGTGGCAGCATCGGGACGCGCTGGCCCTTGATTTGAAGCATCTGCCAGTCAGGATTGTAGGTAAACGACTCTTTATCCGGGTCCCATGTCACAGGAAATGCGAGCGGCTTGCCGTTGCCGAGCGTCATATTCAAGAGCGACCCCAGCCCCCAGATACTCGTCGCCATCGATGCGATCCCCTTGGCGGCGATAAATCGCTCCCCCGCCGACGCAGTGGGCTTGAGCAGATTTGCCGCAGAGCCAAGTTGCGCGAACCGCGCGCGGACGTTCTGCATCGAGAGGAATGCGTTGCGTTCGAGTGAGGCGCGCCCGAGACGCTGCGCGCCGAGCGACGCGCCGGAACTGGCGCGCGTCCACGCGGACGAGGCATGGATGTTTTGCAATCCCTCGGCGGTGGACGTGTCTACGTTCATCCCGAGTCCCTGCATCATCGCCTTGTTCCCCTCGTGGGCGAGATCGCGCAACGCTTCCAGCCCTTGCCACATGCTCCGGCTCGCGTTGGCAACGCCTGCGCCTATCTTGCCCGTGCCGTAGGGGTAGCGCCCTGTCTCTGCCAGCATCGACCCCGCGTTGCGCTGCGGGATACCTTCCAGCGCGTACTGAATGTCGCGCGGAATCGCGTCTTCCGGCGCACTGGTCAGCGCGCGGTGCGTGATTCCGGCAAGAATGGCGAGCGGGTCGGACTGGCCGAGTTGGCGGATGCGGTTGGCGACGCCCGTCACATCGGCGGGCATCGTCTGTAGCCCCTTTCCTCGCGAGGAAAGCTCGCGCCAGATGCGGGACGCGCCGGGGCCGGACGCGGGGGCAAACCATTGATCGACGAAGTTGGCGATAGGCTTCGGCACGTACCACGGGCCTTCTTCGGCACGCGTGAATAGTGGGTTCCGCATCGCAGTAAGGTCATATTTCTTCGCCACGGCCTTGTCCGTTACGCCGTAGCGCGACAGGATTTCCTTGCGCGCGGTCGCCTCAACGATCGCCCGATCCGTCATATCTAGCCCCGTGCGGACGTGCTCAACAAACGGCATCTGCTGCATCTTCATGCCGTCATCGACGGCCATGCGCCAGTCCGGGTAGGCGCGCGTTTGCCCAACCATGCGCTCGCCCGACTGTCGCGGGATACCGGTGACGAGCGGTGACGGCTCTCCTTTTGTGTCGTAGAGGTGGGCGAGGTAGTTCTTCACCGCCTGTGCCGATGTCGGGTCGATGGATTGCAGGAGCGCCAGATGGCTCTGCGTCGCCGCGTCCAACCCTTCCATCTGCTGTGTCAATTCCGGTGACGTGGCGAACTCGCTTCGGAACTCGTGCAGGTATGAATTGGGGCTGACGGCAGCGGGAATCTTGTCTGCCGACGCGCCCGTGTACTCCGGCGCAGCCTCCGTCATCGCCTTGTCGAGCGGCATCGCGTGCTGCTGGATGATGTGATCGGTATCCACGGCCAGCGCATCGCGCATCCTGAGCAGTTGGTCAGCCAGCACCCCCGTCTCACCGGGAAGTGAACCCGTCGCGTGGGCCGCCGCTCTCGCGAGATACTGCTTCGGCTTCGACGCCGAGAGCAACGGATCCATACCGCCCGACAGGCGTTCGTCGATCGCGTTCAGTGTGTAGTCGAGGATGTGGGCGGTATCGCGGGACGCGCCACGCAGCATCGCGTCCTGCACGACCGTCTGCCGGTCGCGCGTGACGTTCTCCAGCCCCACCGCCTCCCTTCCGGGCGTCGATTCGTTGCCTAGGGCCGACTCTGGCGGAGGCGGGGAATCGGCGGCAGGAATCGCCGGCTCTCCCGTCCCCGCC
>JANXYW010000204.1 GCA_025355835.1 Chloroflexota bacterium | reverse complement strand
GCCTCGTCGCGAAGCAGCTCTACGTCGTGTACCCGGACGGCATCGGCCGCTCGAAACTCACGAACAAACTCATCGAGAAGGCGCTCGGCACGACCGGAACGGGGCGAAACTGGAACACGGTGCTGAAGATCGCGGAACTCGCTCGGGCATAAGCCGAACCTCACGGCTCGCCCCTTCCCCTCACTCTGTGCTCTCCGTGTCCTCTGTGGTGAAAGAAAAGCCAGCTAACCGAGCTTGGATCCGAACTCTTCCAGCCGTTTTTCGAGGCGGCGCTGCTGGACGGAGAGCGTGAGGTCGCCGCGTGTTTTTTCGAGGATGCCGCGGACGCTGTCGGTCGTTCGGCGCAGGCCGCCCGTCATCGCGTCGGGGTAGTCGACCGTGACGAGCACGGAGTACATTTCGTCCATATCACGCAGCCACGTTTCGCACTGCTCGACGTCGCCCGAGCGCAGCGTATCGAGCAGATGTCGCCGCAGCTCGCCGACGGCCTCGCCCATGCCGTTGAGGTACGCGGGCAGTTCGACATCCAGCGATTCCGGCGTCGGTAGCTCGCGGCCGGAGATCAGCGCGAGCGTGATCGACGCCTCGGCGAACTCTTTCTGCGAATCGTGTACGAAACCGGCGTGATAGATGTCGGCGTGACCCGCCAGGCTCGCCTTCGCTGTCGCGACCTGCGTGCCGGCCTTGCCGACGAGTTCTTGCGCGGTCACGAAATCGTTGCGATGGACGGCGCGGATCGCGTTCGCGGAGAAGCGAATCGCCTCGCGACAGAGCGGCAGCGCTTTCTCGCGCGCGACGTTCTTGTCGGCGAACTCGGCGCGCACGTGTTCCATGATGGTGTCGAGCGTCTTGGAGATGTCGGTCATGGTGGGGAGTGTACAGTTTGCGGTTTACAGTTCACAGTTCGGAGTCAGTTCGAGTGCTTGACTCGCTCCGAATCTTGTAGCGAGCCGATGGTCTCGGCGCTGCGGCCGTAGATATGGGGTACGTCCCAGCCGTTGATGCCGGCGTAGGTGTCGATCTGGCTGCGGTGGTGAATGTCGTGCTCCAGCATCATCATCAGGATGCGCCATCCGGAAAGCGCGCCATCTGAATCGATCATCGGCACCTTGCGCTGGAGCCACGCGTCGGGCGTCGATTCCAGCGCAGCGTGCAGCGCGCGAGCGCTCTCTTCGATGACGGGCAGCCAGAGATCGCGGCTGCTGACGGCAGCGCCTGGCCGGCTTATCCATCCTTCGCCGCGGTATGCGCTCGCGAAGTAGAGCCGCGACCATCCAAGGTGTCCAACGATCGTATTGATGCTCCACGCCTTCTCGCCCTCGCCGATCGCGGGCGCCCAGCCATCCGCCTCGGCCGGCAGCGCGGCGATATCGCGGACCGCGCGACGATGGACGGCGTCGAAGTAGCGGAGGAAGGACGCGATGTTCTCGATCATCGCTTACAGATCCTTGACGGCGTCCGGGAGTTCGCCGTCGCGCGCGGCGTCGATCATCGTACGCGCTTCGTCGGGCAGGTCCATGCCGTAGCTCTCGAACTGGTTCTCGACCCAGCGGCCAATCTGGCGCGGATCCTTGTAGTCCTCCGCGCTGCGCGGCACCGCGCCGAAGTCGCTCCGAACGCGCGCAGCGTCCTTGCCGACGGCGAAGCGCGATAGCGCACGCGCCGTCTTGCCGCCGCAGTGCTGGCACGTCGGCACCACCTCGCGCTCGACGTTGCGCACAAATGCGCTGGTGAGGAGCGCGCACTTCTTGCACTTGTACTCGTAGATGGGCATACGGGCAGTATATCGAGGAGCAGCGTGCGCGCCTGCAAGCCTCGTCCATCAGCACAGCGCACCAGTCGCTTCCCTCTCCACGTCGTGGAGAGGGTGGCCCAACGGGCCGGGTGAGGTTCGCGTTTCAGCGCAGAAGCCGTTGATCGAAGGCCCTTCGCCGCCCGCCTAACAGCACACGCCATCAGGAGACAGGCCGGGGTTAGGCACCGCACTCAGAAGTCGTCGTCTCCGCCGAGGTCATCGCCGCCGCCATCGCCGTCGGCTTCGTTCATCACCGATTCCGGATCTTCGCCGCGCTCGATGCGCGAAACCATATCGTCGAATTCGGGGCCGAGATCTTCGCCGACTTCGTCGCCCATGCGACGCGCCCAGCGCGCGACGGATTTCGGATCGCTCTCGTCGAGACCGTCCATGCTCGACGGGTCGTCGAGGCTGATCTTGCCGCCGTGTACCGCGAATTTCGACATCACGCGAGAGAGCCGAGCACTGCGGCAGTGCTCGCACTTCGCGCGCACGGGCGCTGAGACGTTCCGCACGAACACGGACGTGCGGCGTTTGCAGGCAAGGCAACGGTATTCGTAGATGGGCATCGAGGAAGTCTACAGTCCTCAGTGGACAGTTTGAAGTTCGGGGTTCCGCGACTTTGCGTGATAGCAGCGGCAGCAACGCACAAGTGACATCACCGATCGGGCCGCACGGCGTCTTCGATGTGGATGATGTTCTGTAGCAGCCCGTCAGCCGCGAGCTCGATCGCCACAACATCGATGCGCAACGGGAGATTCGCGGCGTCGGGGTGCCGCTCGATGTACCACTCTGCGGCCACGAGCAGCTTCGCGGCCTTCTTGCGCGTAATCGAGAGCGCGGCCATGCCCGGATAGGCGCCGCGCCGCGTGCGTACTTCGACGAACACAAGCGCATCGGCATCGCGGGCGACGAGATCGATTTCCGCGTCGCGGACGCGGAACTTGCGGTCGATGATGCGGTAGCCCTTCGCCTCCAGATGCGCGGCAGCCGTGCGCTCGCCGAAGTCGCCGAGCGACTGCCGTTCGCTAGGCAAGTGCCGCGAGCTCCGCCGCCTGCTGCACGGACGCGGTAAACGGAACCGGGAGCCCGTGGGCCACCAGCGCTGCGCGCACCGGCGCGAACAGGCGGCGATGGATCGCGCACGGGCCGTGCTCGTCGAGCGCGCGTTTGTGTTCGGGTGTGGCGTAGCCGGCGTTGCGATCGAAGCCGTAGGCGGGATGCACGGCGTGGAAGTCCGTCATCATCGCGTCGCGCGCGACCTTCGCCACGATCGAACCGGCGGCGATCGATGCGACGAGCGCATCGCCGTGGATGATTGCGCGGTGGCGAAACTCCGGCAGCGAGACGGCGTCGATCAGGAGAAGGTCCGGACGGCATGGAAGATTGGCGACGGCATGGCGCATCGCGTACTTCCGCGCCGCAGTCAGCCCGATGCTGTCGATGAGGTCGTGCGGCGCGACGCCGACGCCCCACGCGCAGTCGCTGCGGATCTCTTCGGCAAGGCGTTCGCGCTCGCTGGCGGACAACATCTTGCTGTCGCGCAGCTCCGACCACCAGACGCGGACACGACCGGGTTCGAGAATCACGGCGCCCGCGACGACGGGGCCTGCGAGCGGGCCGCAGCCGGCCTCATCGACGCCGGCGACGTGGCGGTAGCCCTGCCTCCATGCAGAGATCTCAGCGTTGAGCGTGGGCACCGCCTGGTAGAGGCCCATCGAGCCGATGCTAGCACCGTGGCATCGGCGGTGTAAAGGCCAAAGCTGCGCGCTTAGGCTGATGACTCCACGTAGCCCGAGCTTCGGGCAAGGCGCGCCTTGCCTCTACACTGACGCGATCCGGGGCGCCGTGGCTCCGGCACCATCGACAAGGAGGCTTTCGATGCCAATCATTCGGGTGGAGATGTTCCCGGGGCGCACGCACGCGCAGAAGCAGGAATTGGCGCGCGCCATCACCGAAGCGGTGGCGAATATCGCCAACACGACGCCAGACGCAACGATTGTGATCTTCTCGGAAACGGCGCGAGAGAATTGGGCGCAGGGCGGCAAGCTCGCTTCCGACGACGACTAACCGCGACGGCGAAGACTCAGGGTTCTGCCCAATGGGAGACTGCAGCGCCACGGGGGATACTCATGCACGCCCGGCGGAGCGAGAGCGATCGGCTGCCGGCGAGCGTACTAGACGAAGAGGGTGCGCCGTAAAGAGAAGATCCGTGCGCGTTCCGAAGCTCTGTTATACTGATTCGAGACTCCCCAAAAGTGCCCACGACCGTCACCGGGGGAAAAGGTTAGGTTAGCCCATGAGTTCTCGCTGGCTGCGAAACAGCTTCATTTATCTGCTCATTCTTGTCGCCGTTGTGGCGATCGTGTTCTCGTTCTTCAGAGGCGGGGACAGCTCGAAGAACCTCAGCCTGGGCGAAGTCATCGCGAACGGACGCGAAGGCAAGCTCCAGAGCTTGGAGATCAACGGCGAAAACGCGAACATCAAGCTTCGCAACGACCCGGCGAAGTACACAACGCGCATCGGCAAGAACACCGACATCGAACGCGTACTCAAAGACAACGACGCGATCATCGGCGGCAGCGCTGACAAGTCCGTCGATGTGAAGTACAAGGAGCCCTCGCAATGGGGCGCCTGGACCAGCATCCTCATCACGTTCGCTCCGATTCTGGTGTTTGGCGCCATCCTGATCTTCATGATGCGACAAGCGCAGGGCTCGAACAGCCAGGCGATGAGCTTCGGTAAGAGCCGCGCGCGCATGTTCACCGGCAACAAGACGACTGTCACGTTTGCGGACGTCGCAGGCGTCGATGAAGCGAAGGAGGAACTCGCCGAAGTGGTGGAGTTCCTCAAGTATCCGGAGAAATTCGCCGCGCTGGGCGCGCGCATCCCGCGTGGAGTGCTGCTCGTCGGCCCTCCCGGAACCGGCAAGACGCTGCTTTCGCGCGCGACTGCGGGCGAGGCGGGCGTGCCGTTCTTCTCGATCAGCGGTTCCGAATTCGTCGAGATGTTCGTCGGCGTCGGCGCAAGCCGCGTGCGCGACCTCTTCGACCAGGCGAAACGCAACTCGCCGTGCATCGTCTTCGTCGATGAGATCGACGCGGTCGGACGTCAGCGTGGCGCCGGACTCGGCGGCTCACACGACGAGCGCGAGCAGACGCTGAACCAGATCCTGGTCGAGATGGACGGCTTCGACACAAACACGAACGTCATCGTCGTCGCCGCGACCAACCGGCCGGACATCCTCGATCCCGCACTGTTGCGCCCCGGTCGCTTCGACCGCCAGGTGATCCTGGATGCGCCGGACAGCAAAGGCCGCGCGATGATCCTCGAGGTACACACGAAGGGCAAGCCGTTCGATAAGGACGTCGATCTGCCGACGCTCGCCAAGCAGACGCCCGGCTTCTCGGGCGCCGATCTGGCGAACCTGGTGAACGAAGCGGCGATCCTCGCCGCGCGGCGCAACAAGAAGAAGATCGGCATGAGCGAGTTCAACGAAGCCGTTGACCGCGTCATCGCCGGGCCGGAGCGCAAGAGCCGCGTCATCACGCCGAAGGAGAAGGAGATCATCGCGTACCACGAAGGTGGGCACGCGATGGTCGGCCACCTCCTCGCGGATTCCGATCCGCCGTACAAGGTGAGCATCGTCTCCCGTGGCATGATGGGCGGCTTCACACGCTATCTGCCCGAAGAGGACACCCACCTCCGCTCGCGCTCGCAGTTCAAGGCGATGCTGGCGGCGGCGTTGGGCGGCCTCTGCGCCGAGGAATTGATCCTTAACGGCGAAGCGACGACCGGCCCATCGAACGACCTGAGCAAGGCGACGAGCATCGCCCGCAACATGGTGACGCAGTGGGGCATGAGCGAGCGGCTTGGCCCGCGCACGTTCGGTAACAAGCAAGAGTTGGTGTTTCTCGGTCGCGAGATCGGCGAGCAGCGCAACTACAGCGAGAAAGTGGCCGAGGAGATCGACGAAGAAGTGCGTCGCCTTCTCGATCACGCGTACCAGACCGCCCGCACGCTGCTCATCGACAACCGTGACCGGCTGGATCGACTCGTGAAGATTCTGCTGGATGTGGAGAACCTCGAAGGCGACGACCTGAAGCGGATTCTCGACGGCCTGGATCTCGAAACGCCGCCGTCGAGCGATCTGCCGCCGGCAGCGCCGCTGCCCGTCGAAGACGTGCACGAGACGAAGGACGCGCCGGGACCGCAGCCCAAACTGGGTCCGCCCGGACTCGCTTGGAATAGCCAATCGAACATCACACTGGACGCCGACGGCCTCGATTCATAAGGCCGAGGCGGCGGATTGCGATGACGAGGGCTCCCAAGCGGGGGCCCTCTTCGTTTGCGAGACCAGAACCTGGAACCTGGAACCTAGAACCTAGAACCCAAAACCTGGAATCTAACGATGGAACTGATTCGATTCCAAAACGTAGCCATGGACTACGGACACCGCGAGGTGCTCCTCGACGCCAGCTTTCGCATCAACGCCGGTGAGAAGATCGGCCTGATCGGACCGAACGGCGCGGGGAAGACGTCGATCGCGCGGCTGATCGCCGGCGACCAGTCGGTCGCGGGTGGCGCGATTACGCGCGCGCCCGGATTGCGCGTCGGCTTCGTGCGGCAGCAGGTGGAACACGACCAGCAGGCTACGGTGCTCGACAGTGTGCTCGCAGAGCAGACGCGCGCGCTTGCTGCCCTGCGCGAGCACGAAGATCGCCTCGCCATCGCCACGACCGACGAGATGCAACACGAACTCGACGCGTACGAAGCGGCTCGTGAAGCGTTCGATCGCACCGGCGGCGACGGCCTGCGCGCCCGCGCGATCGCGACGCTCGACGCGCTGGGCCTCGCCGGGCGCGGCGACCAGCGCGTGAGCGCACTGTCCGGCGGCGAGAAGAACGTACTGTCGCTGACGCAGGCGCTGCTGGCCGAACCGGACCTGCTCGTGCTGGACGAGCCCGGCAACCACCTCGACTTCGCGGGCATCGCGTGGCTGGAAGGATTCCTCGCGCGCTTTCGTGGCGCCGTGCTGCTGATCTCGCACAACCGCTACCTGCTCGACCGCGTCGTCACGGGCATCGTGCATCTCGCCGACGGACGCACGACATCGTACGCCGGCAACTATTCGGCGTATCGCGCAACATCGCTGCGAGCGAAGCTGGCGCAACGCGCCGACTACGTCGCCGACCAGAAGCGCCTGGTGCAACTCGAAGAGCTCGTGAAGCGCTTCGAAGAGCTGGCGCGCCGCACGGCGGATCCGGCGTGGGGCAAGCGGCTGCGCGCCCGCAAGTCGCAGCTCAGCCGCGCCCGCGAAGACGCAACGGAGAAGCCGGCAGCCGAAGCGTCGAAGATCCGCATGAACTTCAGCGCCGAAGCGAGCCGCGCCGACATCGCGCTGCAAGTGCGCGGCTACAGTAAGGCGTTCGGTGAACGCCAACTCTTCGATCATGCCGATCTGGAGATCTCGTGCGGTGAGCGCGTGGCGCTGCTGGGGCCGAACGGCAGCGGCAAAACGACGCTGCTGCGCGACATCATCGCGCACGGCGCATGGGATCACGATACCCTGCGCATCGGGCCGAGCCTGCGCGTCGGCTATTGCGCGCAGGAGCAGGAGGTGCTTGACAACGACCGCACCGTTCTGGGCCAGATGATCGCCGACGGCGTGAATACCCGGGACCGTGCGTTCAACCTGCTGCGCCAGTTCCTGTTCGTGCGCGACGACCTGGACAAGCGCGTTGGCGATCTCTCCGGCGGCGAGCGGAATCGGCTACAGCTTGCGCGGCTCATCGCTCAACAGCCGGACTTCCTGATCCTCGACGAGCCGACGAACCACCTCGATATTCCTGCGTGCGAAGCAATCGAGGAGGCGCTGACGGAGTTCAAAGGCACGATCTTGGCCGTCTCGCACGACCGCTACTTCCTCGACAAGATCGCCGGGCGCGTCGTCGAAGTGCGCGACGGCGCGTTCGAATCGTACGTCGGCAACTTCTCCGAGTACTGGGCCGAGCATCACGAACAGCCTGCCGCCAGCGCGGGGCGCATCGCCACACGCCGACACGAGCGCGAGCGCACGCCGCGGCCAGCCAAGGCGCCGGCGTCGGGCCGCACGAGCGAGCTGCAAGCGCGCATTGAGGAATCGGAGCGAGAGCGCGGCGTGCTCGAAAAGCGTGTGTCCGACGCGTTCACGCGCGGCGATCATCGCGAAGGCACGCGCGCGGCCACGCTGCTCGAACAGCATCGCGAGCGCCTCGAAGAGCTCTACGCGCGGTGGGTCGCGGAGGAAGGCTAGCGGCGCGGTCAAAAGCCCCCTTCTCGTTCGGAGCGCGGGCGTTCAGCTCGCGTCGTCCGATGTCGGAAACGGGCCGCGTGACACGACGAGTTGCATCCGCGCATCCGCCGTCTCGCGCGCGTCGATCCCTCGCGGGAGCGGCGGTGTACTACGCCGGTCCGGCTGCGCCGGACGCACAGCCGGGACGGCTATGCCACGTGAGTCGTTGCTGCTTGGGTGGTTGCTGCTAGTTGAGGTTGTTAATCGCTACGAACGCTGCGGGCGTCATCCGTTGCAGCACCATGTAGGAGCCCGTTGGCGGCTTGATCTCCAGAGTAAAGACCTGATTCGTCCCGACCGTCACGCCCGCCGCAGCGAGGTCGACGCTGATACGAATCAGTTCGCCCGGCTCTAGCAGCGTGTTGGCGTTTCCGGTGATCGGCGTCGCCGTGTACGCCAGGTTGTTGATCACCTGCGTACTGTCGATGTAGGTGATCACCGTCCGATTCGTCGCGGCTGTCGGATCCAGATTGACCGAGTCGCCACCGGCGGCGAGCGTCATATCGAAAGCGAGTGTCGTGACGCTCGTGCCGTTCGACGCGGCGATGACGCTGCTCGAGAGCTCCATCGTGCCGCGCGTTTTGGCGAGGCCGGCGTACACGGCTTCTTTGCCACGCTCAGAGCTGAAGAGGCCCGTACTGAGGACGACGAACGCGAACACAGCAGCAACGACCACAAACGCGATCAAGATGATCGCGGTCTCGAGGCCTGTGATGCCGCGTTCGTCGCGCAGCGCGCGAAAGCGCCTCATCGCCGTTCTGAACTTGGTCACTACCACCTCCAACCCGGCTGGCCATGTGTTCGGTTCGCGGGAACGGGCCCGTAGTCCAGAGGCATCCACCCCTTAGGGGGATTCCCTAGGAATGGTCGGCTGCATCGGCGACGGCTTTAGCCCTCTGCTTGTCAGCAGATTCAGAATGGAAGACGGGCTCTCGTTTGACACACTCGAAGGGTGCTCGATAGACTGGTGAGCGATGCCTGCCGCACGGCGGGTATTCTGTTGTTTGGAGGATGCCGTGTTCGCGGTAGTACGCACCGGTGGTAAGCAGTATCGTGTCCAAGAAGGACGCCCCGTAACGATTGAACGCCTGCCCGGCGAGGCGGGGCAGAGCATCGAATTGACCGACGTCCTGCTTCTGGCGGACGGCGACGCCATCACGGTCGGCGCGCCGAACGTCGCTGGCGCCCGCGTCTTGGGTACCATTCGCGAGCAGGGCCGCGCGAAGAAGATCCTGGTCTTTCACTACAAGAACAAGACCCGCGCCCGCAAGAAGAACGGCCACCGCCAGCAATTCACGACGCTGATGGTTGACGACGTGCTCGGCCCCGGCCAGCAGGCCAAGCCGAAGGCCGCCGCCGCCTCTGTCGAGGATGCGGTCGCAACAGCACCCAAGGCCCGCCGCGGGCGCACGGTCGTCGAGCCTGCCGCGACCACGGAGGCCGCGCCCACGGACGAGACCTCGACGGATGCTGCGGCTGAGAAGCCGAAGCGCACGCGCAAGAAAGCGGAGTAAGACGCAATGGCACACAAAAAGGGCGTCGGCAGCTCACGCAACGGCCGCGATAGCAATTCGCAGCGGCTCGGAGTGAAGCGCTCGGACGGGCAGGCGGTGCTCGCCGGCACGATCATCATGCGCCAGCGCGGCACCCGCTTCCACGCTGGCCGCAACGTCGGCGTCGGCCGCGACCACACGCTGTTCGCGCTCAGCGACGGCGCTGTGAAGTTTGAGCCATACGCGAAGGGGCGACGCAAGAAGATCAGCGTGTATGCAATCGAGACCGAGGTGGCCGTCGCGAGCTAGCGAGAAACGTCCCAGTCACCGGTCAGAACAACGTCACCGAGAGAGTCAGATGAAGCCCAAGATTCACCCAAGCTACGCTGAAGCCGTCGTCCACTGCGCCTGCGGTAACCGCTGGGATACGCGCGCGACCAAGGCCGACCTGCACGTCGACATCTGCAGCGCCTGCCACCCGTTCTTCACCGGCCAGCAGCGCATCGTCGACACCGCCGGCCGCGTCGAGCGCTTCACGAAGCGCCTCGAGAAGTCCGCCGCCGTGCAGGCGAAGACGAAGTAGGTAGTTCGTAGTTCACAGTTTGTAGTGAACAGTTCACAGTTTTGCGATTTGGAACGCGTCCGCCTTTGGCGGGCGCGTTCTTGCTTCCACCTCCCTCTCCGCCGGCCTGCTCGCCGTGGCGAGGCGGAGAGGGTCGGGGTGAGGTTTCTGCGCCTATACTGCGCCGATGACCGACCTCATTCTTCGCAACGCGCTGATCTGGACGGGCGACGCCGCCGCGCCGTACGCCGATACAGCGATCATCCGCGACGGGCGCTTCGTCTTCGTCGGACGCACGCAGGATGCGAACGCACCAAGCAACGCGGAGATGCTCGATGCGGGCGGGCGGCTCGTGCTGCCCGGCTTCACCGACAGCCACACGCACCTGCTTGGCACCGGACTCGCGATGCAATCCGTTGACCTCAAGGGCGTGCCGAGCGTCGCAGAGGCCGTGCGGCGGGTGGCGGAGCGCGTCGTTGCGACGCCAACCGACGGGTGGGTGCGCGGCGCAGGCTGGGATCAGCACGACTGGCCGGGTGGGCGATTTCCGCATCTGCGCGAACTGGACGCCGTTGCGCCGGAGCATCCGGTCGTGCTCACGCATACGTCCGGGCATTGCATTTGGGTGAACAGCGCGGCGTTGCGTGCAGCCGATATCACCGCCGAGACGGCATCGCCAATGGGCGGCGCGATCGACATCGGCGACGATGGCGAGCCGACCGGCATCCTCCGCGACAACGCGTCGCGTCTTGTCAGCGACGTTGCGCCGAAGTTGGCGCGTAACGAGCGCATCGCCGCGATGGAACTCGCGATCGCGCACGCGCACAGTCTTGGTGTCACGGGCGTGCACGCGATGGATGTCGGTCGAGGCGAACTACAGGCGCTGCACGCACTCAACGACTCGGGGCAGCTGCGGCTGCGCGTGCGACCGTTCATGTCGTCGAGCATGCTCGACGAGTGGTTCGACCGCAACCTCGCGACCGGCGACGGCGACGACATGCTGCGCATCGGCGGCGTGAAGTTCTTCACCGACGGCGCGCTCGGCTCGATGACGGCGTGGATGATCGAGCCATGCGAAGGCAGCACGGACACGGGACTCGCGCTCCAGCCGGCGGAGGAACTCGAACGCAACGTGCGCCGCTGCCTCGAACACGGATTGGCGACCGCCATCCACGCGATCGGCGATCGGGCGAATCGCGAAGTGCTCGACATCATCGCGCGTACGCAAGATCTCGCACCGGAGTTGCCGCGCCGCATCGAGCACGCGCAGCTGCTCGCCGCGCCAGACATCGCGCGCTTCGCGTACAACGGCGTGACGGCATCGGTGCAGCCGATCCACGCGACGCAGGACTTCGCGAAGGTCGATCGCGCGTGGGGCGCGCGCGGCATTGGCGCCTACGCGTTCGCGTCGCTGCGCAGCATCGGCGTCAACCTCGCCTTCGGCTCGGACACGCCGGTCGAGACGATGGATCCGATCGCAGGCGTGCATGCGGCCGTCACGCGCCGCACCGCGGCCGGCGAACCGCCAGACGGCTGGTATCCGCAGCAGCGCCTCACCATCGAAGAAGCGATTGCCGCGTACACGTCCGGCGCAGCGACAGCTGTGCGCGAGGGCGACGCGTTCGGCCGGATCGCGCGCGGCTACCACGCGGACTTCGTCGTGCTCTCCGAGAACATTCTCACGTCCGATCCGATGCGCATCGCGGATGCGCGCGTCGAAGCGACGGTCGTGGGCGGAGAGATCGTGTACCGGCGATCTGCTGCGTGAGTACGGGCCATCCGGCCCCTGCGACACCAGCACGGCTTTCGAGTAACCTGAGCTTGGCATGAGCAAGACATGGATCGTCGCCGCGCTCGCCGTTGCACTCGCCCTCTCGGCGTGTGACAGCCGTGTCAAAAGTACGTCGGTCACGACCCCCGCGCCGGTGTCGAGCGCCACGGTTGCCGCGCCACCCACGCCGACGCCCGTTCCCGTCGCAGTTCCCGCCAAGCCAGCATCGTTCTCCGACTACGCGACGACGATCGCCGCGTACCTCACAGCGGATCCCGCGGCCGCGAGCGGTACGTGCCTCGCAGAGCTCATCGCCGCATGGAAGATGCCGCTGGTCACCGCCGCGGACGGCTGCATCGCCGCAAACACCGACGCGGATCCCGAGAACGAAGTCGTCGCCGTGCTGACAACGAAGCTCACGACGCCGACCGCGACGACGGACACGCAGTTCACGATCGTCGTGTTCGATCCGTCACCAAGCGGCTTCAAAGTAGCGTTCGAATCCAACCCGAACGACGTGATCCCGCCCGGCACGACGCAGCCGATCAAGCCGCTGCTCGCTGCGGGCGATCTGAACAAAGACGGTGGCGGCGAACTCGCATACGTCACGGCGAACTGCGGCGCGAGCACGTGCTTCGAAACGGTGCACATTCTCAAAGGCACGACCACCGGCTACGTATCGATCGCGCCACCGGACGGGATCACGATGCCGTTCGCCGACGCGAAGTTCGAAGACACGGACGGCGACGGCGCGAAAGAGCTGCTGCTCCACGGCGGCGCGCAGGGCAGCGTCGGGGCCGGACCGCAGCGCACGCGCACCGAGACGTGGGCATGGAACGGGACGGCATACGCCCTTCGATCCACGCAGCAAAGCAAAGCGGCGTACCTTTACCACGCGGTCAAGGATGCCGACGCGCTGTTCGCCGCCGCGAAGTACGGCGACGCCGAGACCGCGTACGCAGCTGTCGTCGGCGATGCGTCGCTGCTGGTGTGGATGGAGGAGAAGCACGAGCGCAACGAGCTGGAATCGTACGCGCTGTTCCGCGCCGGCCTCGCGGTGCTGCTGGCGGGCGGCGACACGACGAAGGCGAACGACTACTTCGATCGCGCGCGCGCCTACCATCCGCAGACGCTGCACGACCAACTCGCCGGATCGTTCAAGGCGGGATACGCTGCGAAGGGCAGCGTCAGCGTCGGCTGCGCAGCGGTCCGCGACGACATCGCCGCGAATCTTGCCGAGTACCAGGCGTTCTGGGACTTCGGCTACGCGAACCCGCCGTTCGACGCCGACACGATTTGTCCGTTCTAATGCGACGCTCTAGATCCAGCCTTAGCTAAACGAGGCGCGAAGCGTGGTGGCATAGCCGTCCTCGGCTGTGCGTCCGGCAAAGCCGGACAGACGGAGCAGAGCGCCGCGTTGCTCGCCAACCGCCCCGCGTGTGAGGTTCCGGACACGCCAAGAACGTGTTTGGAATCACTACGTCAGCTTGACGCGCCGCACCATCGCCACGATGCTGGCCCCATGAGTGTAAAGCCCGACGCCGCGTCGAATCTCTACTACGGCGGCCAGGCCGTCATGGAAGGCGTCATGATTCGCGGCCCGCGGCACATGGCGATCGCCGTGCGCGCGCCCGACGGCACCATCGTCCGTAAAGGCGAAGCACTGACCGGCGTGTACACCGGCTGGCCGCGTCGCGTCCCGATCCTCCGCGGCATGGTCGTGCTGTACGAGACGCTGGCGCTCGGCGTACGCGCGTTGACCTGGTCGTCCCAGGTGGCCCTGGGGCAGGAGGAAGAGGAGGTCAGCTCGACGCAGCTGGCCGTGATGCTCGGCGTCATGCTGCTGCTTGTCGCCGTGATCTTCTTCGCCGGACCGGTGCTGCTCACGAGCTGGCTCGGCCGCGTCATCGGCAACGACTACGCCGAGGTGATCGCCGAAGGCCTCCTGCGGCTGGCGATGCTCGTCGGCTACATCTGGCTGATCGGCCGGATGAAGGATGTGCGTCGCGTCTTCGCGTATCACGGCGCCGAGCATCGCACGATCCACGCGTATGAGCACGGTCGCGCGCTGACGCCGGCCAACATCCGCGAGTATCCGAACGCGCACCCGCGCTGCGGCACGGCGTTCTTGCTCACCGTGATGGTGATCTCGCTCGCCGTGTTCGTGCTGTTGGGTACGCCGCCGATCTGGCTGCGCATCGTAGAGCGCATCGTGCTGATCCCGATCATCGCCGCGCTGGCGTACGAAGTGCTGCGGCTGGCGCAGCGCTTCGAGGACAACGCAGTATTTTCGCTGCTCTACCGCCCCAACATCTGGCTGCAATCGCTCACGACACGCGATCCCGACGACGCCCAGATCGAAGTCGCGGTCGCCGCGCTGGAGCACGTCGTCGCGCTGGAGGCAGGCGCAGCGGTTGTCGGTCGCGATGCGGCGGGGTAACCGAGCACCTCACCCCGGCCTTCGGCCACCCCTCTCCACGACGTGGAGAGGGGAGCGTCTCGGTGGTTTGGCGTGAGCATCGGTGAACTGGGCATCGCGCAAGGGACACACGCGGCCCGAAAACGGAGCGTTGTGCGGGCGGGGGCGCCCGCGCTCCATTTGCCGATCACGGACAACGTTCGACTGGCGTACCGTCCCCGTTTGGCCCCTCTCCACGTCGTGGAGAGGGGGTGGCCGAAGGCCGGGGGTGAGGTGCTCGGGACACGACCGAGCGCCGTTACGTCGCCGCCAACTCCTCGGGATCGTTGAAATAGCATGCTTTCGCGCCGGTGTGACAGACGGCGTCGCCGAGCATCTTCACGCGGATCAACAGCGAGCGTTCCTCGCAGTCGGACTTGATCGAACGCACTTCGAGGTAGTCGCCGCTGGTCGCGCCCTTGTGCCAAATCTCGTTGCGGCTGCGGCTCCAGAAGACGACCTGCCCCTTATCCTTCGTCATCTGCAGCGTCTCCGGGTTGATGTAGCCGAGCATCAGCACTGCGTTCGTCTCGTCGTCCTGGATCACAGCGGGGATCAGACCCTGTTGGTTGTAGCTCAGCATGAATGCCTCCTCTGCCCGCGCCAATGGGGCGCGCGGCGTTTTCGATTTCGCGGTGTCGTGGTGGGAACGTCGTTACGGCGCGAGGCGGACGGGCACACCTTGCGCCGCCATATGCCGCTTCGCCTCGGCGATCGAGTATTCGCCGAAGTGGAAGATGCTCGCGGCCAGCACGGCGTCGGCTTTGCCTTGCACCACCGCATCGACCATGTGCTGCGGATTGCCGCAGCCGCCGCTCGCGACGACGGGCACCTCGACGGCTTCGCTGATCGCGCGCGTCAACGGCAGGTCGTAGCCGTCTTTGTGGCCGTCGGCGTCCATGCTCGTCAGCAGCAACTCGCCCGCGCCCAGCTCGAC
>JANXYW010000199.1 GCA_025355835.1 Chloroflexota bacterium | reverse complement strand
CGCCCCGGTGGCCGATTCGTCGTCGCGAACCTCAACTTTGTCACGGCGTCACAAGGCTGGCAGCGCGACGCCGATGGCAATCGCCTCTACCACCGCGTCGACCGCTACGCCGACGAGTTCCCGCAGGTGCTCGAGTGGGCAGGCATGCGCATCGTCAACTGGCACCGCCCCCTCGCCAACTACATGTTCGCGTTCCTCTCGTCGGGCCTCATCCTCCGCGACTTCCTGACGCCCGTCCCTGAAGATCAGTCGCTCCGCGACAATCCGCAGACGGAAGACTGGTTTCGCGTGCCGCTGTTCAACGTCATGCGCTGGGAGAAACCCGCGTAGCGTGGAGAGCGTCGATCCGCTGTAGGGGCGCAACCCGTTGCGCCCGTGCTCGTGATGCCGCCGACTGCGGCGTGATCGGCGTTGGACGCTGGAACACGCACCTCACCCGGCCTTCGGCCACCCTCTCCACGTCGTGGAGAGGGATCAACCCGAGCGCCGTGCGCAGTCTCGAAGCGTCAGTGCGATACGCTGGCGCAGATGACGGAATCGAGATCACCGCGCAAACGATGGTGGCTTTGGCTGGCAGCGTTTGTGTGCGCCGTGCCCGCATCGGGCTTAGCTGGCCTGCTTGTCCTGGGCACCGCGACCGGTCTATCCGCAATCGTGCCTGCAACGATCACCGCGGGCGTAGTGGCTGGACTGGTGTTCTACGCCATCGCGCGAAACGCGATCGGCACGCTTCTCGTCGTGGTCGGAGTACCAGCCGCGCTCGCCGCGTTCCTCTTTGCGATGCTCTTCTTCGCTTTCCGAGAACACTCTGAAACGTATCCGAAGGGTCCCGTGGCCAGCGTTGAACCGCTCACCACATTCTCTGAGTTTCCGGTCTATTGGCTCGGGCGCACGTATCAGGGACTGGAGCTGACTCAGATTCGCACACAGACCGACGGTCCAGGTGCCCTGCATACAGTGATGTACCTCAACTACGGCTATAGTGTGTGCCGCAGCAAGGGGCTCGAACAGCGATGTTCGGACACTCCGATCCTGTTGGTCGTGGAACCGGTTAGTTCCGCCCCACGTGCCGACTGTAGGAGTCGGGGCTCTTCAGGTCGTTACCTGCAGACAGCGGATGTACTAATCACGGCGTCTGGAAGCGCACCTCCCTCCAAGCAAGATCTCCTGCGCGATTTGTCGGTCGCAAACGCATCGAAGTTTCCAGACGCCAAGGAAGTAGATTCGACCGCGTACGCTCAGTACCGCAACCCCTTGCGCCAATTTCACTCCGGACCCGACGGTTCCGGTCTCGCCCCCGGCTTCGCCTCCGATTTCTCCGTAGATAGCCATCGCGCAGCCTGCCGCGCCCGTGGTCGATCCACGCCAACACACCGAACCCACGCACAACTTCCGAATTAGTCCCTCTCCACGACGTGGAGAGGGTGGCCGAAGGCCGGGTGAGGTGCGCGTAACGGCGCCAAGCCCAATCTCGGACCACCACGCCAACACGAGCGCGGGCGCAACGGGTTGCGCCCCTACAGCGGATCGGGGGTCGCACACCGACAACGAAAACGAAAACGCCCGCCGGAGTGGCGGGCGTTCGAACATCTGAGTGACTGAAAGACCGACCGACTGATCGGCGCGCCCCGCCGCTAGCGCTTCGTGTACTGTGGCGCCTTGCGGGCGCGCTTGAGGCCGACCTTCTTGCGCTCCTTCATGCGGGAGTCGCGCGTCAGCAGGCTCTGGCGGCGCAGCGGCGCCTTCAGGCTCTCGTCGGAGACGACGAGCGCGCGGGCGATGCCGTGCGATACGGCGCCGGCCCAGCCGGTGATGCCGCCGCCGGCGACCTTCGCCTGGATGTTGAAGCGCTGCTCGGCCGCGGTTGCCTTCAGAGGCGCCAGCACGGCGGCCTGGTGCGAGCCGCGCGTGAAGACGGACATGTAGCCCTTGCCGTTGATCACGATCTCGCCCGTACCGGGGTACAGCCGCACGCGCGCGACCGCGGTCTTGCGCCGTCCCGTGCCGTAGAAATATCGCTCGCCTGCCGTCGCCATAGTCAGTTCCTTTGTTGGGCTCTGTCCGCTACGTCGCGCACAACGTGCCCGCACCGGGCGCACAACTGTGCGCCCCTACGCTGTTACGCCTTGGCCTCGTGGCCCTTACCGCTGCCCGCATTCAGCTGCGACTGGTGCGGGTGGTCGGCGCCCGCGTAGACCTTCAGGTGCTTCAGCAGCTTCGCGCCGTGGGCGTTGTGCGGCAGCATGCCCTTGATGGCGAACTGCACGACGCGCTCCGGCCTCGTCGCCAGCAGCTTCTCCTGCGTCACCGACTTCATCCCGCCCGGGTACATCGAGTGGCGGTAGTACTTCTTCGCGACCGTGTCGCCGGTCACCTTCACCTTCGCCGCGTTGATGACGATGACGAAGTCGCCCGCGCCCATCGACGGCGTGAAGGTCGGCCGGTTCTTGCCGCGCAGCGTCGCCGCCACTTCAGACGCCATGCGCCCGAGCGGGCGATCCGTCGCGTCGACGACGTGCCACTGCTCGACGATATCCTTCGGCCTCAAGATGTACGTTGTCATGCGCTCTGTCCGTTCCCATCTTCGAGCCCGAAATCGAGCCCATCGTACGCGACGCTCACCAGGTACAGCCCGCACGATGGCGCTGCCGGCCCTGCCGCCGATGCTCGCGGCTCATCGAGCCACGCCATCAGCATCTTCTCTTCGATGCGGCCGAACCCCAGCTCGACCAGTGGCCCCACCGTGCGGCGCACCTGGTGCGGGAGAAAGGCCTGCGCCTCCATCTCCACCGTGATGCTTCCGCCCCCGGCAATCACTTCACACCTTCGCAGCGTTCGCTCCGTGCGTCCTTCGAACGGACCCGCGAACGATGCGAAGTCGTGCTTCCCTTCCAACCCCGCCGCCGCTCGTTGCATCGCTGCCGCGTCCAGCGGACGCGCGACGTGCCACGAACGATTGCGCTCCAGCGGCGACCGCACCGCTCGATTATCGATGCGGTATCGGTACAGCCTGCTGTTCGCGTGCCGCCGCGGGTCGAACTCCCGCGCCACTTCCAACGCCGACCGGACGGCGATGTCCTCCGGCAGAAAGTGGTTCAGCCCGCTCACGAACTCCGCCGCCGTCAGCCTCGACGTCGTCTCGAAGCTGGCCACCTGGCCGAGTGCGTGGACTCCGGCGTCGGTGCGCCCGGCAAACGCCGCTCGCACCGTCTCCGACGTCAGCTTGTGGATCGCGGTTTCCAGTTCCGATTGGATGCTGGGGCCGTTCTCCTGGTACTGCGAGCCGCTGTATGCGGTCCCGTCGTACTCCAACAATACAGCGATGCGTCGCCCATCCGTGCGGGCGCCTGCGTCGCCATTCATCGCGCTAAACCGCCGCGCGCTCCACCAGTTCGAGCTGCGCCATCTGTGCGCCGTCCCCGCCGCGCGGGCCCAGTTTGATGATCCGCGTGTAGCCGCCGGGCCGCGTCGCGAAACGCGGCGAGATCTCTTCGAACAACTTCTTGACGATCACTTTGTCGTTGAAGAAGGACATCGCCTGACGCCGCGCGTGCACGGTGCCGTCTTTGCCCAGCGTGATCATCTTCTCCGCAAGCGGGCGCACTTCCTTCGCCTTCGCCTCGGTCGTCTTCATCCGCTCGTGGATCATCAGATCCCGCACGAGGTTGCGGAACAACGACTTGCGTTCGTCGCCCGCTCGGTCGAACTTTCGTCCGGCAATCTTATGGCGCATCGCTAGTCGTCCCTCTCCTTGCGCTTGATCAGCTCCGACGGGTCTTCGCCGGCTTCGCGCAGCGCCTCGATGAGCGCGGCGCCCAGCGGGCTCAGGTCCTCACTGTCGTCGCTGTCGCCGACCGATGGCGCGCGGCCGATCGGCGAAGTGCCGACCATGTCGTCGTGGTCATCGGATGCCTGCAGCAGACCCAGCTCGATCAGTTTGTCCTTCAACTCGTCGTACGACTTCTGGCCGAAGTTGCGCAGCGAGAGCAGCTCGTCTTCGCTCTTCTCCAACACCGAGCCAACGGTCATCAAGCCACTGCGCTTGAGGCAGTTGTAGGCGCGAACCGAAAGGTTCAGCTCCTCGATCGGCATGTTGTACTTGTCCGGCGGCAGCGACGTGCCGACGCCCAGGCCGCGGTCCACGGTCGGCGGCAGCGGCTTGCCGAGCATCGCGAACATCCGAAACTCGTCGACGATGATGTCCGCGCTGCGGCTGATCGCGTCGACGCCCGACATCGTGCCGTCTGTCCACACTTCCAGCGTCAGCTTGTCGTAGTTCGTCATCTGTCCGACGCGTGTGTGCGTGACGTGAAAGTTCACGCGCCGTACCGGCGAGAAGATCGCGTCTACCGGAATAACGCCGATCGGCAGGCCGTCGCTCTGGCCCGCGGGCGCGTAGCCCTGGCCCGGCTCGACGTTCAGCTCCACCGTCAGGCGGCCTTCCGGCGCGTCCAGCGTCGCCAGTTGCAGGTCTGGGTTGACGATCTCGTAATCGGCAGTGACCTGGATCGCGTGCGCGGTCACGGGGCCTTCGCCTTGCGCCTCCAGGTACAGCTTCGCAGGCCGATCGCTCAGCGAGCGCAGCCGCAGTTCCTTGATGTTCAACAGGAACTCGGTCGTGTCTTCCTTCATGTGAGGGATCGTCGAGAACTCGTGCTCCACTTCCTCGATGCGCACGGAAGTGACGGCCGCACCCGGCAGCGAGCTGAGCAGCACGCGACGCAGGGCATTGCCCAGCGTCGTGCCGAAGCCTGCGTTCAGCGGCTCCGCCACGATGCGCACGTACGTATCGCTTTCGTCCTCTATCTCTATGTGCGCGGGCTCAAGTTCGTTCAACGTGTTCCTCCCTGGGCGAAAAGCGAGCGCATCCGCCGCGGCTGCCGTCAGCGCGTCCTCGACACGTACCGCGGCTACCGTGAGTAGTACTCGACGATCACGGCCGGATCGAACTTCGTCGGCGTCTCCGCGATGCCCGGCGCCGCAACGATGCGGCCCGTCATCTGCGCCGCATCGACGTTCAACCATCCCGGCGCGGACTTGCTCGACATGTTCGCCTGCGCGAATTTGTAATACTCGGTCTTCTTGCTGGTCGCCGACCAGCCAATCACGTCCGCCGCCTTCGTCGTCGCGGACGGGATGTCCGTCTTGCGACCGTTGAGCATGATGTGGCCGTGGCGTACCACCTGCCGCGCCTGCTTCAACGAGTCGGCGAAGCCCATCTTGTGGACGATGTTGTCCAGCCGCAGCTCAAGCGACTGCACAAGATTCTCACCCGTGACGCCGGGGTGGCGCACCGCGTCCTTGTAGTAGCGCACGAACTGCTTCTCCAGAACGCCGTAGCTGTAGCGCGCCTTCTGCTTCTCGCGCAGCTGCAGCGCGCGGTCCGACAGCTTGCGCCGCCGCGTCTGCGGCATGCCTGGAGGCGACGGCCGCTTGTCCAGCGTGCACTTTGTGACGCACTTGTCGCCCTTCAGCATCAGCTTCTCGCCATAGCGGCGGCAGATGCGACAGACGGGTCCCGTATATCGTGCCATGCGTTCCTCCCGGCGCCCTAGACGCGTCGCCGCTTCGGCGGCCGGCAACCGTTGTGCGGCACCGGCGTCGCGTCTTTAATGCTCAATACCATCAGACCACTGGACTGCAACGCGCGCACTGCTGCTTCGCGTCCGCCGCCTGGGCCCTTTACAAACACTTCGACCTGGCGCAGACCGTGCTCCATCGCCCGCCGCGCGGCGCCCTCCGCCGCAATCTGCGCAGCGTACGGCGTGCTCTTGCGCGAGCCTTTGAAGCCCGACTGTCCGGCGCTGGCCCACGAGAGCACGTTGCCGTTCGGGTCGGTCAGCGTGATCAACGTGTTGTTGAACGTCGATTGCACGTAGGCCTTCCCACGCGGAACCGACTTCTTTTCGCGCTTCCGCGTTTTGCTCTTTGTTGTCGCCTTACGCTCGGCCATACGTCTCCTCTAACGCGCGAGTCATCGAAGTCCGGAACACATGCCGGCCTCGCGCGATCGTCTACTTCTTCGCGGCTGCCTTGCGCTTGCCCGCCACTGTCCGACGCGCCCCGCGTTTCGTGCGCGCGTTCGTGCGCGTGCGCTGCCCGCGTACGGGCAGCCCGCGGCGGTGCCGGACACCGCGGTAGCAGTTGATCTCAATCAACCGCTGGATGTTCTGCCGCACTTCTCGCCGCAGGTCACCTTCAACGGTAAGCCCTTTGTCGATCAGCTCGCGGATGCGGTTCACCTCTTCGTCCGTCAGGTCGCGCACCTTCGTCGCCGGGTTCACCTGCGCCTGCGAAACGATTCGCGTAGCGGTGGTGCCACCGATGCCAAAGATGTACCGCAGCGAGATGTCTACTCGCTTGTCCCGCGGGATGTCTACGCCGGCGATACGTGCCATCTTCTTACCCCTGCCGCTGCTTGTGCTTCGGTATCTCGCAGATCACGCGCAGCACTCCGTGCCGCTTGATGATCTTGCACTTCTCGCACCGCTTCTTGATGGATGCACGAACTCTCATGTGCGTTCCCTGGTCTCTCTACCTGAATCGATACGTAATGCGGCCGCGTGTCAGGTCGTACGGTGACAACTCGACGAGTACGCGGTCGCCCGGCAATACCTTGATGAAGTTCAGACGGATCTTCCCGGAGATATGCGCCAACACCTGGTGGCCGTTTGGCAACTCCACCTTGAACATCGCGTTCGGCAGGGGCTCCTTGACAACGCCCTCTACCTCAATCGCGTCCTTTTTCGGCATGCGCTCCTTCCCCGAGACTCGCCTCAAGCGAATTGTTATACCAAATAGTTCGCGTTAGCGCGAACAAAAGATTCTATATCTCCGCGCCTCAGCCGCCGAACCGCCTATGACCAGCCCTACGGCACCGTCAGTACCACCGCGTCGCCGTCTGTGACGGCGATCGTGTGCTCGAAGTGGGCCGCCCAGCTGCCGTCCATGGTCGATACCGTCCACTTATCGTCAAGTTGCCGCGTGCGCCAGTCACCGACCGTCACCATCGGCTCCAGGGCCAATACCATGCCCTTCTTCAACACCGGCCCGCGGTCCGCCGGGCCAAAGTTCGGTACTTGCGGATCCTCGTGCATCGCGCGCCCGACGCCGTGTCCGGTGTACTCGCGCACGACGCCAAATCCGCGCGACTCTATGTACTCGCCGATGGCGTGTGACACTTCGCCCAGCTTGTTTCCGGGCCGCAGGTGCTTGATGCCTTCGTCGAGTGCGCCCTTCGTTACGTCAACCAACTCCCGCATGCCGGGCTTCGCCGTGCCGACGATCGCCGTCACAGCGTGGTCGGCGACGAACCCTTTGTACGTACATCCCAGATCGATGCTGACGACGTCGCCGTCCTGCAGCACCCGCCGTCCCGGAATCCCGTGCACGATCTCGTCGTTCACCGACACACACACCGTCGCCGGGTACGGCGGCTGCGCATAGCCGAGAAACGTCGGTATCACGTCGTGCTTCACGAACTCCTTGCGGACAATCGCGTCCAGTTCCTTCACCACCAGACCGGGCCGCAATTCGGCCAGCAGCTTCTGCATGGTCTGTGCAACAATGCTGCCCGATTGGCGCATGATCGCGATCTCGTCGTCTGATTTGATGATGATGGCCATGTCGGAAACGCTGCCTACTTCCCCGCCCGCGCGACGCCGTCATCACCATCGGCGCGCAACGCATTCACGATCGCCATCGTCACGAACGGGATCTCTGGCAGGCCATCGACGTCTTTGAGCTTGCCCGCGTTCCGATAGTGCGACAACAGCTCGGCGGACGGCTTCTGCACGTCCAGCCGCGTCTTGATCGCCTCCGGTGTGTCATCCGCGCGTCCGGAATCCTTCGCGCGATTGAGCATGCGGTCGATAAGGATGTCGTCCGACGCTGTGATGTTGATGGCGATGTCAATCGCCTTCCCCATCTTCGACAGCGCTTCATCCAGCGCCTGCGCCTGAACGAGCGTCCTCGGAAAGCCATCGAGCACGAAGCCCTGATCGGCTTGCAACTCTTCGAGTCGCGCGAGGAACATATCGATCACGAGATCGTCCGGAACCAGCAGCCCCTGATCCATGATGCCCTTCGCTCGGCGGCCGAGATCCGTGCCGTTCGCGACGTGCGCGCGCAACATGTCGCCGGTGGAGATGTGCGCCCAGTCCTTGCGCTCGGCGATGATCGCCGCCTGCGTGCCCTTGCCGGCGCCGGGTGGTCCAAAGAAGATGACGTACATCTACCGGATGAACCCCTCGTAGTTGCGCATCAAAAGCTGCGCCTCGAGCTGCTTCATCGTGTCGAGCACAACACCGACAACGATCAGCATGCCCGTGCTGCTGATGGTGAGCGACGTGATGTTGAACCAGTTCGTCACCAAATACGGAAGCACCGCAACGACGCCGAGGAAGATCGCGCCGGCCCAGGTGATGCGTACCAGCACGCGCATGATGTACTCGCCCGTCGGTCGGCCGGGCCGGATGCCGGGTACGAATCCACCCTGCTTCTGCAAGTTCTCGGCCAGGTTCTGCTGCTGGTACACGACCAGCGTGTAGAAGAAGCTGAAGCCAATGACCAGAAGGAACACGAAGATGTAGAAGCCCGGGCTGCCACCCTGCCGCCCGCTGCCGCCGCCAGGTGACAGCACGTCGCTGACGAAGTTCGCCGCGCTGCGGATCCACGGTGTGCTCGACGAATCGTGCACGAACTGCGCGATGTACGCCGGAAAGATGACGATCGAAAATGCGAAGATCAGCGGGATCATGCCGGCCGAGTTCACCCGAAGGGGGATATGGCTCTGCCCCGCCTGCCGGTACATCTTGCCCGCCCGGAACACGCTCTTCGCGTACTGCACAGGGATCTTCCGCACGGCTTCCTGCATATAGACGATCGCCGCGATCAGCACGACCGTAAGCACGGCAAGAAGCGCGATCGCGACCAGACCGATCGACGAGTTGAAGAGCTGATTCACCAATCCCGGCATGCCG
Source organism: Chloroflexota bacterium (assembly GCA_025355835.1). Lineage (GTDB taxonomy): Bacteria > Chloroflexota > Dehalococcoidia > DSTF01 > JACRBR01 > JANXYW01. The sequence goes on along the minus strand of JANXYW010000199.1, from coordinate 2,105 downwards.
GCGACGATACCGCCGAAGATGATCACCGAGATGCCGTTTCCGATGCCGTTCTCGGTGATCAGCTCGCCGATCCATACCAGGAACAGCGTGCCTGCGGTCATCGAGAAGAGCGCCGTGAACGTCACCAGCGCGTCGGTACCGTTGAACGACGGATTGAACATCGCACCGGGCGCCGTGTTTCCAACGGCCTGGTGCAGAATGACCAGCTGCGCGTACCCCTGCACAAAGCAGAGCGGCACCGTCACCCAATGCTGATAGAGCTCCAAACGGTGGCGTCCCGCCTCGCCTTCCTTCTGTAGGTTTGCGAGCGACGGGAAGATCGGCGTGACCAGCTGAAAGATGATGCTTGCGGTGATGTACGGATAGACGCCCAGCGCCGCGATACTGACGCGTCGCAGCGCACCGCCACTGAAGAGGTTGAACAGACCCAGCAGCGTGCTGGAGTTGAACGCGTCTTCGAGCCGGCGCGGGTCGACGCCCGGGATCGGGATGTGCGCGATGAAGCGGAAGACGATCAGCATCGCCGCCGTGAAGAGCAGCTTCTTCCGGATGTCCGGCTGCTGCACGGCATCGAAGACCGCTTGAAGCAGTCTGGGGCGGTTGCTGGCCTGTTGCCGGCTTGCTGCGAGCGCCATACTACGCCTCCGCCGCCGCTTCTTCCTTGGTGTCCGTCTTCGCCTGCTTGTTAGCCGCATCGGCGGCGCCCTTGGCCGCGGCCTTGGTCGCTGCGTCCGCTGCCTTGGCCTTATTGCGCACGCGCACCGAGTTCGGCTTCTTCTCGGCCGGCTTCTCGACGGGCTCGCCGTTCAACCAGCGTACGCTGCCGCCGGCCGCTTCGATCTTCGCTTTCGCGGATTTCGAGAAGCTGGCCGCCTCGACCGTCAACGCCATCGTCAGTTCGCCTTCGCCCAGCACCTTCACCGGCTTGCCGGTGCGAACCAGCCGCGCGGCGGCCAGTGTCTCGGCGTTGACGGCGGCGCCGGCGGTAAACAGCGCCAGCATGCCGACGTTCACTTCTTCGTAGTCGACGCGGAAAGGGTTGCGGAAGCCGCGCTTGTTCGCCATCCGCCGCACCAACGGCAGCTGGCCACCTTCGAAGCCCGGCCGCACGCCGCCGCCCGAGCGAGCCTTCTGACCTTTTCGTCCGCGCGTCGAGTACGTGCCGTGTCCGCTCGCGTTACCGCGGCCGACGCGTTTGCGTTTGTGCGTCGCCCCTGCGGGCTGTCGCAGTTCGTGCTGCTGCATCTACGCCTCCTCCACGGTGACCAGGTGCCGCACCTTCATCACCATCCCGTGGATCGTGCGGTTGTCGTCGTGCACGACGGTCTGTCCCAGCTTCCGAAGACCGAGCGCGCGGATCGTGCGCTTCTGATCAATCTTCTGGTTGATTCCGCTGCGTTCCCAGGTGACTTTTATCTTCGCCATCGCTTACGCCTCTACCGGTGCGGCGCTCGCTGGGCGCGTCGCGTTGGCGCGGCGGCGCGCCGTCACAACCTTCGGGTCGCGCAGCTGCGACAATCCCGCCATCGTTGCGCGCACGACGTTCAGCGCGTTCGACGATCCCAGCGACTTCGTCAGCACGTCCTTGATGCCGGCCGACTCCATCACCGCACGCACGCCACCGCCGGCGATCAGCCCCGTACCGGGCGATGCCGGCTTCATCATCACCTTCGCTGCGCCAAAGTGCGCGACGATCGGGTGCGCGATCGTGTTCTTGTTCATCGGCACCGTGATCATGCTCTTCCGCGCGACCGCAGAGCCCTTCTTGATCGCGTCCGGCACTTCGTTCGCCTTGCCCATGCCGGCGCCGACGTGGCCGTGGCCATCACCCACGACGACAACCGCGCTAAAGCTGAAGCGACGGCCGCCCTTCACAACTTTGGAGACGCGGTTGATGAAGACCACCTTCTCCTGGAGGTCCGTGTCACGCGAATCACCCCTCGACGTTCGCGGTCCGCTCGATGTTCTCGGTCCACCCATGATGTTGTCCTCGTCCGCTTGTCGCGGACACTCTACCTAGAACTGGAGGCCGGCTTCTCGCGCAGCTTCCGCCAGCGCCTTCACCCGGCCGTGATAGCGGTTGCCGCCGCGGTCGAACACCACCT
>JANXYW010000160.1 GCA_025355835.1 Chloroflexota bacterium | reverse complement strand
GCCGGTCGCCGCGTATCGCTGACGCTCTCCGATCCGTTCTGCGTCGAGCGCCACCGCGCGGAGTTTCTCGACCTCGTCGCAGGGCACGTCGATGTGCTCTTCGCCAACGAAATCGAGATCATGTCGCTGTATCAGGTCGATCACTTCGACGACGCGCTACAGAAGGTGCGCGGACACTGCGAGATCGCCGCGCTCACGCGCGGCGCACTCGGCTCGGTGATCGCGACGAAGGACGAAGTCCACGTGCTCGACGCGGAGCCCGTCGCGCGTGTCGTTGACACGACGGGCGCGGGCGATTTGTACGCAGCAGGCTTCCTCTACGGCCTAACGCAGGGCATGGACGCCGCGAAGTGCGGCCGCATCGCCAGCATCGCCGCCGCCGAGATCATCAGCCACTTCGGCGCAAGACCAGAAGTGTCACTAGCGGACCTTATGCGCGCGAAGCTCGGCGCCGCTAGCCTACCGCCGGCACAGTAGGGGCGGCCCCACGTGGCCGCCTCTTCGTATCGCGAGGCGGTTCCAATGGCGGCGATGCGACCGCGGCGGCGACTCCACGGCGGATCACAGCCGGCCCGGTGTGCGCGCGACCACGACTCCCGCGCGTGCTAACCAACGCCGCCAGCACCCGACTCGCGCGCAGACATCGCCTCATCCAGCAACTCGATCACGTGCACGACGCGCGTGCGCATGTCGCGCTGCCGCACGCCGGCTTCAAGCTGCATCATGCAGCCGGGGTTCGCGGTTGCGATCACCGTCGCCGACGTCGCGGCGACATCATCCATCTTGGTCGACAGCAGTTGGTTCGCCATCTTCCGCTGCACGAGGTTGTAGAGCCCTGCGCTGCCGCAGCATCGATCCGGCGCAGCGAGCTCCCGAAGATCGATCCCGGGAATCGCCTTCATGATGCGGCGCGGCGCCGTCGCGACCTTCTGCCCGTGCACGAGGTGGCACGAGTCCTGATATGTCACCGTCGCCCGTACTTCGCCCAGCGCACCCAGATCGTGCTCGGCGACGAACTCCAGAACATCCTTCGTGATGCTCGTGAACTGACGCGCGCGCTCGGCATAGCGCACATCGCCAGCGAGCAGATGATCGTACTCCTTCATCGTCGAGCCGCATCCGGCAGAGTTCACGATCACAGCCTCGACGTTGGCATCGAGAAACGCATCGATGTTGCGCCGCGCCAAGTCGCGCGCGAACACGCGATCGCCGCCGTGCAAGTTCAACGCCCCGCAGCACGTTTGCGCCTCCGGAAAGATCACCCGATAGCCGAGACGATTGAGCACGCGCACGGTCGCCTCGTGTGTGCGCGAATACAGATGCGGCATCACGCATCCGGTGAGCATCGCGACGGACTTCGTCAGTCCGGCGGGTTGCTGTGGCTGCACGAACGACGCGCTCGCCACCTCCGGCAGCGAGCGTTCTGCGGCGTCGAGATCAGCGGAGACGCGCGCCAGCACGCCCGTACGACGGATAATCGCGCGCACCGGCGAGCGCTGATACATGCGCAACCCGGCCATCAAGGCGCCGAGGCGTTTCGGATGCGGCAGCACCTGGCGCATCGCGTGGATGCGCAGCGCCCACGATTGCGGCCGCGCGCCGCTCTCGACGGCCATCGCGCGGCCTTCTTCCATGATGCGCCCGAAGGCGACGCCCGACGGACACGCGGTCTCGCACGCGCGGCACTGTAGACAGAGATCGAGATGCCCGAGGAGCGCCGGCGTCGGCTGCGCCCTACCCGTAGACATCGCATCGATCAGGGCGATGCGTCCGCGTGGCGAGTCCGTCTCCATGCCGAGTTCGATGTACGTGGGGCACGCCTGCAGGCAGAAGCCGCAGTGCACACAACGCGCGATATCTTCGCTGAGCGTCGTTGGGGCGTGCGCGTGACCGACCGTCGCGTCCACTACAACCTCCCCACGAATCGGCCAGGCGACAGGATCCGTTTCGGATCGAACTCGTCCTTGAGCCGCTTCATGATCGCAAAGTCCGATCGCGTCGGTCCGAAGACGTCGATGCCGCGCTTGACCGCTGCCGGCGCCGCGTCGATGACCATCGAGCCATCGAACTGCGCCGCCACCTCGCTCGCGGCATTGATGACGGCAAGTGCCTGGCCATCGGAGCTGGCGTCGAGACTCGCTCGAATCAGTCCCGTCGTCACGGTCGCGGAGAGCTGCGCGCTGCCGCCGGTCAACCGTCGATCCAGCACCTGCATCGTTTCGCCCACGCGCGACGGCATCACGCTGATCCGCAGTGCCAGTCCCCGCGGACGGAACGTCGTACTCCAGGCATCCCACGCCGTCGACGACTCGAGCGTCTCGATCGCAGCGCCAGCGACCGTCGCGGCGTGGTCGATTTCGCGCAGACTGCGCGCCACAGCGCCCGCGCCACCAGCGACGCGCATCAACGCGCACCAGCTCGACTGACCGAGCACCGCATGAGTCGCCGGTGGCGACAGCAACTCGGCTGCGTGCAGAGCCAGCCCTGCGTCGTGCGCCGCAAGGATCAGTTCGGCGCCGTGCGCGGCGGATCGGGAGCCGATCGCCAGCGTCGATTCGCTGTCCGGCAGCGGCGCGACTTTCAGCGTGGCCTCGACGAGGACGCCCAACGTTCCGAGCGAGCCAACATACAGCTTGTGCATGTCGTAGCCGGTCACGTTCTTCACGACGCGCCCGCCGGACTTGCTCAGCGAACCGTCGGCGTGCACGACGCGCGTGCCGATCAGCCAGTCGCGCGCCGTCCCGAACGCATGCCGCCGCGGCCCGTACGCGTTCAAGGCGAGCACACCGCCGATCGTCGATGCGGCTTCGCAAGCCGGATCGAGCGGGAGAAACTGTCCGTGCACCGCGAGCGCGCGCTGAAGATCGTCGATGCGCAAACCCGGCTCGACGGTCACCGTAAGATCGGCCGGCTCGTGCGCGATGATGCGATGCATCCGCGCGAGCGAAAGCGCGACATCGTATGACGACGGCACGTTGCCAACGCCGAGGTGCGTACCTCCGCCGATCGGAATGACGCTGACAACGTGAATTACCGCTTCGGATAGGACCCGCTGAATCTGCTCGATGCTACTCGGTACGACGATGGCCTTAGGCGCGAGTCCGCCAACTTCGAGCGCGCTGGATTCGTCGATCTGAAGCTGATCTGAGGCTAGAAGCGGCCTAACCGCAGCGCAGAAATCGTCGACGTGGCTGGCTGTCGTCGTGCTAGACATAAATATCAGTGCCGATCGCGCCGGCAGTCCGCTGGATGTGCGCCTGGCGCACTTCGCCGCAGCCTTTGTGCGTCGGAAACGCCTTGCACGGGTTGTAGCGCTCGCCCGCGTTGAACGCCGGCTTGAGCTTCGCCATCGCCGCCAGATCGTCCGGCCCGAAGATCCACGCGATAAAGTCGCGCTTCTCCAACCCGACACCGTGTTCGCCGGTGATGCTTCCACCGGCATCGACGCACACGCGCATGATCTCCGCGCCGGCGTCGAGCACGCGCGCAGTCGCGCCGGGATCGCGCTCGTCGAACAGCAAGTTCGGGTGCAGGTTCCCATCGCCGGCGTGGAAGACGTTCGCGACGGCGAGGCCGTAGCGCTCGGCGATCGCGTACGTCTTACGCAGCACCTCGACGAGCTTGGTGCGCGGCACGACACCATCGAGCACGTAGTAGTTCGGGTAGAGGCGGCCGAGCGCGCTGATCGAAGTCTTGCGCCCGGCCCACAACCGCTCGCGATCTGGCTGCGCGACGGCGAGGCGCACTTCGCGGGCATTGTTCGCGCTGCAGAGCTTCTCGATCGCCTCGGCCTGCTCGACGGTGCCTTCCTCCAGGCTGTCCACCTCGATCAGCAGCACCGCCTCGGCGTCGAGCGGGTAGCCCGCATGAATCACGGGCTCGACGGCGGCGATGATGTTGCGATCCATCATCTCGAGCGCGGATGGCAGTATGCCCGCGGCGATGATCGCCGATACGGAGTTACTCGCGTCGTCGACCGTATCGAAAATGGCGAGCAGCGTGCGGGTCGACTCGGGGAGCTTCATCAGCCGCACGACGATCTTCGTGGCGATCGCCAGCGTGCCTTCGGATCCGACAAACGCGCCGATCAGATCGTACCCCGCGACATCGCGCGTCGTGCCGCCGAGCCATGCGACCTCGCCGTCGGCGAGCACGATCTCCGCGCCCAGCACATGGTTCGTCGTCGCTCCGTACGCAAGACAATGCGGGCCGCCTGCGTTCTCGGCGACGTTGCCACCGATCGTGCAAGCGCGCTGACTCGAAGGATCAGGCGCGTAGTAGAGCCCGTGCGGTGCAGCGGCTTTGCTCAGATCGAGATTCACAACACCCGGCTCGACGACCGCCAGCCGGTTCGCCACGTCGATCTCGAGCACGCGTTTCATCCGCGTAAGCGCGATCACGACGCCGCCGATCGTGGCGACAGCGCCGCCGCTGAGCCCCGTACCCGCGCCGCGCGGGATAACCGGCACGTCGAATCGATGAGCGATCCGCACCGCGGCAGAAACCTGCTCGGTCGATTCAGGAAACACGACCGCCTGCGGCTTCCCGCGCTCGATCGTCCCGTCGTACTCGAACGCGATCAGCTCTTCTGGCGTCGACAGCACACGTTCGCGACCAAGCGCGCGCACCAACTCACGCACAACCTGCGGCATGACGCCGTCGTTTGCCTGCTCCTGCGCGTTGGACGTTGCGGCTGCGGACATCGATCGCTCTCCAGCATCCAGTATAGGACTGTGGGGAAGGGCGAGATAGGAGCCTCGAGTTTGAGAAGCTCTCCACGAATGAGACGCGAGGCGCGTGGCATAGCCGTCCCCGGCTGTGCGTCCGGCGAAGCCGGACGGGCGTGGCACACTCTCTCGTCGTATGACCTCTCTCCGCGCGCGAATTCGATCGAGACGATGCTACAGCAGCACACCGCCCGCGGGGTGGTAGCGATCGAACTGGCCGAACTGCTCCGATGCCATCAGGAACGTCCAGCTCCCGATGCGCCAGCCGGCGGCGAGCAGCGCCGTCATGATCGTAGCGTTGTGCGACATCACGAGGATGTTGCCCGTGCCGACCTCGTGATCGAGCAGCCACTCGGCGCCCATGCGGAGAAGTGGCAGCTGGTCCGCCGGCTCGTACGCGGCGAGAGGGGCGATGATGCCGCCGTCGGCGATGGAGTACCCGTACCCGGCAAGCGCGCCATCGCGCGTCACTCCAAACGACGTCACGTCGCCAACGGAGACGCCGCCCGCGATGTACGCCGCGTGGTCCTGGCGCCGCTCCGCACCGAACAGCTCACGATCCATATCCGCGATGCGGTCCTGCCAACCGGAGCAATCGACAATCCGCTTCTTGTTGGCGTCGGGCTCGGGCAACTTGAGCAGCGGCTCAAGATCGCCCGACATGCGATAGCCGATGGCGAAGGCGAACATTCCGTGCCGCATATACAGCGATTGCGACACGGGCTGCGCCGTCGAAATAACGGAGAAGACGCGTGCGCCGTTGTCGCGCCCGTACTGTTGCGCGAGGCCGAGCAGGCCGGCGCCGATGCCCATGCCGTGCACTTCTGGCTGCACGAAGAGTTGCGCCAGAAACCAGATATCGCCGCGCTGTAGGGCCTGGGCGAAGCCGACGATCAAGCCATCGATCTCCGCGACCACGCAGCCGTCGGGATCGGTGTTCAATAGGTGTTCGTTGGTGCGCGGGGCAGCCGGCGTCCAGCCAAATTGCTGGGACGTGGCGATGGACTCCATCGCCGCCTTGCGGATGTAGAGGGCCGGCGCGAGGTCCGCCTGCGTCATCGACCGGAACGTGATCTTCTGCGTAGTGGACATTCGGCGATGCTCCAATCGTGAGTGCGATGATATCGAACGCCCGGGCGCCGCAGTAGCGCCCCGCTACCGTCAGTCACGCGCGCCTCGTATGATCGGCGTGCCAACCACGAAGCTCGACTGGAGGACGCATGAAACTCGGATTTGCGGCAGGGTACTGGTCCAGCGGGCCACCGCCGGGCATCGAAGAAAGCATCGCCGCGGCGGAGAGCCTCGGCTTCGATTCGATGTGGACCGCCGAGGCGTACGGCTCGGACTGCTTCACGCCGCTCGCGTGGTGGGGCGCAAAGACGTCGAAAATCAAACTCGGCACGGCGATCACGCAGCTTTCGGCGCGGACGCCCGCCGCGACGGCGATGGCGGCGATGTCGCTCGATCACTTGTCGAACGGGCGCATGATCCTCGGACTGGGGGCCTCAGGCCCGCAGGTGGTCGAGGGCTGGTACGGGCAGCCGTATCCGCGGCCGCTCGAGCGCACGCGCGAGTACCTCGAGATCATGCGGCTGATCTTTGCCCGGGAGAAGCCGGTCGAGTACTCCGGCCATCACTACAAGCTGCCATATCCGGGCGGCACGGGTCTCGGCAAGCCGCTGAAGTCGACGGTGCACCCGCTGCGCAAGGACATTCCGATCTATCTTGGCGCCGAGGGGCCGAAGAACGTCGCGATGGCGGCGGAGATCGCCGACGGATGGCTGCCGATCTTCTTCTCGCCGAAGAGCGACAAGTTCTACCGCGCCGCACTGGCCGAAGGATTTGCGCGTCCCGGCGCGCGCCACACCATGGATACGTTCGAATGCCCCGCCAGCGTCTCCGTCATCATCGACAACGACATCGAGGCGGCAGCCGATCGCGTGCGGCCGATGCTGGCGCTGTACATCGGCGGCATGGGCGCACGCACGGCGAACTTTCACTTCGAGGTGTTCGCCCGCATGGGGTATGAAGAGACGTGCGTCCGTGTGCAGGATTTGTACCTCAGCGGCGACAAGCGCGGCGCGATGGCCGCCATCCCGACGTCGCTCGTCGAGGACACAACACTGATCGGGCCGATCGAGAAAGTCCGCGACGAATTGGCGAAATGGAAGTCGACGGTGCTGACCACGATGCTCATCGGCGGGCCGCCCGCGTTTCTGGAGATGACGGCGAAGGTATTGAGTTAGGGCGCTTTCGTTTTCGGGGGCCGTAGGGACGCACCTTCAGGTCCGTCCGCGTTCGGCGCGGAGCCGTCGCCCGTCCACACCAACGAGTCATCACGTACAAAGCCTGTCATCGAACGGGATCTTAGCGTCGTAGTCCAATAGATCGCTGGGTGGAGGCTGGACGGAGCTAAAGCTGCGTCCATACGGCCCTCCGTTCGGGCGTTGTGGTGGCTCCGAGTACGGCGCGGACTGAAGTCCACGCTACGGCATCTGTGAACGCCACCAGCGCCTACCCCAAGTGCGGGGAGATGTGGCGGAAGACGTCGCGGATGCTGACGACGGCCGTCGGGGTGCCGCCCTGTAGCAACGGGATGTGGCGGAAGCCGCCGATCGACATCTTGTTGATCGCGACGGCGATGTCGTCGTCGTCGCGAAGGAAGACCGGGTCGGCGGTCATCACCTGGCGGCAGGTGACGGCGTTGAGGTCTTCGTTGGGGCCGGCGACTTTGTGCAGAATGTCCCACGGCGTGATGATGCCCGCCAGGTGCGAGCCGTCCATCACGAGCACGCAGTCCGTATCGGAGTTCTGCATCAGGCGCACGGCCAGCGCTACGGGATCGCCGGTCGCGACGCGCACGGGTGACTGCGCGGGGATCTCAGACAGGCGCTCGGAGATGAACTCCGGGCCGCGCGTGGCCTTTCCGGTCACGCCCTTCCCCATGCTGTAGAGGTCCTGGCCGCAGTTCGCACAGCGGTCGACGCCCTCGATGTTGTCCGTGTGGCACTCGGGACAGATCATGTCGGATTCTCCGCTACTCCACGGTCCAGGTGTCGCCTTCGAGGAATATCTCTCGCAGATCGCCTTCGCCCTCGGTCGCGATCGCGAGGTCGATCTGCTGCGTCATCAGCTCGTCGTACGTCGGGCGGCGGACGGCACGGATAACGCCGACGGGGACCGGGTATTCCGGGTAGTCCATGCGGCTCAGAAGGAATGCGATCGACGGATCTTCGCGCGTCTCGTCATGCACCAGCAGATCGGACTCCGTGATGCCGTTGCCGAGCTGCACGACTTCCATCTTCATCGCGTTGATGCGCAGGCCCTTGTCCTTTTCCTTGCCGAAGATCATCGGCTTGCCGTGCTCCAGGAAGAGCATGCGGTCGGCGCGCACTTCCTTCGCGGTGAAGTCCTTGAATGCGCCGTCGTTGAAAATGTTGCAGTTCTGGTAGACCTCGACGAACGACGTGCCGCGGTGCTCGTGCGCGCGCAGCAGCATCGACGCCAGGTGGTGCGCATCGTTGTCGAGCGACCGCGCGACGAACGTCGCCTCCGCGCCGATCGCGACGCTGAGTGGATGCAGCGGCGCGTCGATCGTGCCGTATGGCGACGACTTCGTGCGCTTGCCCAGTTCCGACGTCGGCGAGTACTGGCCCTTGGTCAAGCCGTAGATCTCGTTGTTGTGGAGGATGATCTGGATGTCCATGTTGCGGCGCAGCACGTGCAGGATGTGGTTGCCGCCGATGCTCAGCGCGTCGCCATCGCCCGTGATCACCCAGACGCTCAGCTCCGGGCGCGATGCCTTGAGGCCGCTGGCGATCGTCGGCGCGCGGCCGTGGATGCTGTGGAAACCGAACGTGTTCATGTAGTACGGCAGCCGGCTTGAACAGCCGATGCCGGAGATGAAGACGATGTTCTCGCGCGCGACGCCCAGCTCGGGCATCACCTTCTGCGTCTGCGCCAGAATCGAGTAGTCGCCGCAGCCGGGGCACCAGCGCACTTCCTGATCCGTCACAAAGTCTTTGCGCGAAAGTACGGGCAGCGGGCTCTCTTCGCGGGTTGCAGTCACCATGTTCGTGCCTATCGCCCTATCCCACCATCTCGGTGGTTTTCGTGACGCGGGCTGAATGCCCGCGCTCTCCGCTCCGTGCTACCCCACCATCTCGGTGATTTTCGCTTCGATCTCGGCGATCGTGAACGGCCGGCCGGACACTTTGTTCAGGCCGATTACGTCGACGAGGTATTTGCCACGCAGTAACAGGCGCATCTGCCCGAGATTCATCTCCGGCATCAGCACCTGGTCGTATCGCTTGAGCACGTCGCCCAGATTCGCCGGGAACGGATTGATGTAGCGGATGTGCGCCGACGACACTCGCTTGCCCTGCGCGCGGGCGCGCTGCACGGCCGTCGTGATGGCGCCGTACGTGCTGCCCCAACCGATCACCAGCAGCCCGCCGGACTCTTCGCCCGATACTTCGATGTCGGGCACGTCCTGCACCATGCGCTCGATTTTCTCCGCGCGCAGGTGCACCATCTTGTTGTGGTTCGCGGCCTCGTAGTTGACGTTGCCGGTGATGTCGGCCTTCTCGAGGCCGCCGATGCGGTGCTCGAGTCCCGGCGTGCCCGGGATCGCCCACGGCCGCGCGAGCGTCTGCGGATCGCGCGCGTACGGCTGGAACGTCGCCGGATCCGACGCAAAGTTCGGATCCATTTTCGGCAGCGAATCGAAATCGGGCACGAGCCACGGTTCGGATCCGTTGCCGAGGTAGCCGTCCGAGAGGAAGATCACCGGCGTGCGGTACTTGATCGCGAAGCGCCACGCCTCGATCGCCATGTAGAAGCAGTCGGACACGGTGGCCGGCGCCACGAGGCCGACGGGCGATTCGCCGTTGCGGCCGAACATCGCTTGCAGCAGATCCGATTGCTCGGTCTTCGTCGGAAGCCCGGTGCTGGGCCCGCCGCGCTGCACGTTCATGATCACCAGCGGCAGTTCGACCATGACGGCCAGCCCGATCGCTTCGCTCTTCAGCGCCAGCCCCGGGCCGCTCGTGCCCGTCAGCCCCAGCGAGCCGCCGAAGGCCGCGCCGATCGCGGAGCCGATGGCCGCGATCTCGTCCTCAGCCTGGAACGTCTTGACACCGAAGCGCTTGAAGCGCGCCAACTCGTGCAGCACGTCACTGGCCGGCGTGATCGGATAGCTACCGTAGAACAGCGGGCGCCCCGCGAGCTTCGACGCCGTCAGCCAGCCGAGCGCGGTCGCTTCGTTGCCGGTGATGTTGCGGTAGAGGCCGGGCTTCGTCTTCGCTTTCGGCACGTGATAGTGCGTCGCGAACATCTCCGTCGTTTCGCCGAAGTAGTAGCCCGACTTCAGCGCCAGCTTGTTCGCTTCGGCGACGGGTGGGTTCTTGCCGAACTTCTCGCCGATCCAGTGCAGCGTCGTTTCGAGCGGCCGGCTGTACATCCAGAACATCAGCCCCAGCGTGTACATATTCTTGCAGCGATCGATCTGCACCGCCGTGAGCCCGCTGTCCTTCAACGCGCGCGCCGTCAGCGTCGTCACCGGCACGCGGAACACGCGGTACGAGCTGAGGCTGCCGTCTTCGAGCGGGTTCGACTTGTACGCGGCCTTCTTGAGGTTCGTTTCGTTGAACTCGTCCTCGTTCACGACGAGGATGCCGCCACGCGGCAGATCCGCGATGTTCGTCTTCAATGCGGCAGGGTTCATCGCAACGAGCACGTCGGGCGCGTCGCCCGGCGTGTAGATGTGCGAGCTGGAGAAGCTGATCTGGAAGCCGCTGACGCCGGGGAGGGAGCCCTGTGGCGCTCGAATCTCTGCGGGAATGTCGGGGAACGTGGCGATGTCGTTGCCGAGGACGGCGGAGGTGTTTGTGAATTGCGTGCCTGCGAGCTGCATGCCATCGCCGGAGTCGCCAGCGAACTTGATCGTCACGCGATCGAGTTCCAGCGACTCTGCGTGCTCGGGCTGCTCCGGCTCTCGCGTTAGCGTCGTCACTACGCACCCTCCGAGTCTGCGATCATCTGGTGAGGCCGCGGCGGAAGGTTCAACAGCTGCGCCGGAAAGGCCTCCGCCAGGAAGCGGATGATGTCGATCGTGCGCAGCACCGCGACGGCCCGGCCGGAGCCATCGACGATGGGGATATTGCGCTCGCCACCCTCGTTCATCATACGAATCGCCGTCGCGATCGGCTCCTTCGACGTCAGTGTCTCCGGCGCGTGCGACATGTACGTATCGACGTTTTCCGCGTATTTCACATCGCGCGCGACGATGCGCATCAGCACTTCGCGCTCGCTCATGATGCCGACCGGTTTGCCGTTTTCGACGACCAGCACGTAGCCCTGGCCGTGCTGCTGGACGGCAGCCAGCGCGGCGCCAACGCTGGCATCGCGGCCGATGGATACGGGGGAGGGAAGCCCGAGCGAGCTGATGGGGTCGGTCTGGAAGATCTCTTCGACCACGGTCGCCTCTGCCGCGCCTGGGTTGACGCGGACGTCCGGCAGATTCAGAGCAGGCGCTCTTCGTTCAATTGTAACGCACGTCAAGCGTCCTCAGTATTCGAAACGATTGTCGGCGCGATTGGCGGGACGGCGCGAAACCGTGTACCTAGTAGCCAACAACAGCGTTCCTTCCATCCAGTATCGAGCGTTGTTCCCTCACAGGCAAGTGCTCATGCCGATGCACAATTCCGCAGGAGGCGTTCGATGATCAAGGCGTACGTACTCGTTGTCACCAACCCGGGCGAAACAAGGGCCGTGGTCGCGGCTGCCCAGGGCATCCAGGGCGTCAAAGAACTCCACGAAGTCATGGGCCCCTACGACATCGTCATCGAGATAGAAGTCGACTCCCTGAGCGACGTTCCGCCCATCCTCAGCGACAAAATCCGCACCATCCCGGGCATCGAGAGCACGACATCGCTGGTGACGTTCCCGGCTAAGTAGGGCGACCGGAAACACGGATTTCGCGGATTGCACGGATGGGGAAGGGCCCTCACCCTGTCGCCTGCGGCGACTGTCCCTCTCCCACCGGGGCAGGTCAACCAGAGACCGGGGGCAGGTCAAAGCTACCACGCATCGCACTGCTACGTCCGGCTCACGCGATTGGTGGTGATTTATTCACTCCACGTTGTACGCGACGATTCCGAAGCGCTCGAGGGTCAACGCGTTTTCTAGGACGAAGACGATTTCTAACCACCTCGGGCTTAGCCATAGCGTTCCTTCTTGATACTCCTTGGCTAAGATAACGTCAGTGCCCGCCTTGATACCCAAAGTTCTGAACGTGGTATACGACGACATCTGCTGCGAGACG
>JANXYW010000114.1 GCA_025355835.1 Chloroflexota bacterium | reverse complement strand
GCCTGGCGGGGGTTCCAGGCGTGTGACATGCGATCCGAAGGCGGTGGCTGAGTACCGCACCTCGGATCTTCATGAACGCGATTGTGCGCTTCCGATGGATGCCGTGTCAATAGAAAAAGGTGTACAAAATGTACGCTTGGGCAAAAAAGATAGCAGTCATGTTGGGAATCTTCGGAAGTGGGACGCATTCGATAGCATCGCCGATCGGATGCGGTGAGCTGGACATGCGATGTTGGCACCGCACTCTCGGGATCGCTACTCGGGTATTCTTGTCTCGTCAGGGGCGGCAATCGGTGAATCGCCGACGCGACGTCGAGCCGGGGTGGCGGAACTGGCATACGCAGCGGACTTAAAATCCGTCGGTCGCAAGACCTTGTGGGTTCAAATCCCACCCCCGGTACCAGAGTTACCGCGCAAGCCGTCGGCGTCGACGAACCCTGCGAAATTGCAACTCGCTTCTCGGTGTTTGACTCGCGACGGATCTGCGAGCTTGAACGCCCTTGCTCCGGGGTCGGCGGTAGAACTAGTACCCGTAGCCGCCTGGGCTGGTGCCGCCGCCGCTGATCGGACCGCCGCCGAGGTCCGGGATGTTTGCGTCGGGCCCTGGTGTGACGGTCGGTGTCGCCGGCACCTCCGCTGTTGCGGTGACGGTCGGCGTGGCCGGCGCCGCCGCGGGTGTTGGCGATACGCAGTTTGGGGCGCTCTGCGCTTCAACGCTTCGGCTGCCAGGAAGTAGTCCGGCGCTACCCGTCGACGGCATCTTGATCGTGGCGGGAGCGGCGGACTCGACGGGTGGCGGCGCAACGGGGGCGGTTTGCGCGACCGTTTGGGCAGTGGCTGCGGGGCACGGCGCCGTCAATGCGGCTGTGGCTGAGGAATCGCTATGGGACGTCGCAGCGCCTGAAGCAACGGCGACTGAGACAGCGGCCGCGCTCACGCCAAGAACAACTACCGAGACCGCGAATGCCAGCCTCATGCTTGCTCCCCTTTGCGTTCCATACTTGTTTCGAGATGGGTACGCACGTCGCGGCGGTACGGATTCGCGTGGGTTGAGCCAGAGCGATCTTGTTCGCTTCTGTCCGAGCGCGCTGCGGTGACTGGTCAGGCTCGGTTATTTCGCGCTCAGTGGACGGGTCGCTCAAAGATGAGGACGTGCCGTTTGTCGTCCGCATCATAGTGGCTCGAAGCGAGGCGCCAACCTGCTTTGGCCCGCTTGTCGCATTCCGACTGGATACCGGCACCGACGCCGATGGCGCTTGCAATGCTCTTGACGCCAACGGCGTGATACTCGTAACGCGGCGGCGTTCCGGCGGTCGCCGCATTGGGCGCGGTCGCGTCTCCAGCGGCACCGTCGCTCGACACGCCTTGCCATCCTTTGGCGCACTTGGGGCAGTAGGGCGTCACCTTATCCGGCACGAACCCACACGACGCACAGGCCAGCCGATCTGTGTTAAGTCTCATTTGGCCCTCCTCACACGGTCAAATGCCTGCCAAGCCGCGAAACAAGGTAGGGCGTGGCTGCAAAGCAGCAAATATATCAAATCTGGCTGTAGCCGGTGCCGCGCATGGCGGGATCGACGCCGATGCCTGCGCCCGCTTCGATCCAGCCGAACTCTTTCAGGATCTGTTGGCTGTAGGTGACGCGGCCGCTCACTTTGTCGATCGGCTCCGTCGCAAGGAGCAGCGCGGCTTGCGCCATGATCGATGCGGGTTCGCCGTTCGGGTCGTCGAGGCCGCGGACGAGCTTGTGGTGGACGGTGCCGGCCGTCGGCACGACCTGCGACGGCGAGAAGCACGTCACCGAGACGCCGTGCTGGTACACCTCCGCGGCGAGGCCCTGCGAGAAGCGCTCAAGCGCTGCCTTCTCTGCGCCGTAGCAGGTGCCGCCCATTTCGAATCGCGGGTTCGACTTGTACGGTCCGCGACCGGGGCCGATGGCGGCGCCCGACGAGATGTTGACGATGCTGCCGCTCTTTCGTTCGATCATGTCTTGCAGCACGAGCTTGCTGAGGATGAACGGCGCGTGGAAGTTCACGGCCCAGGAGCGCATCCAGCGGCTGGTTGGGTAGTCCTTGATGGGGATGAAATAGGTGAGCGCAGCGTTGTTCACGAGCACGTCAACCGGGCCATAGGCATCGTGCGCGGCCTTGATCAGCTTTTCGCACTCCGACTCTTCGGAGATGTCGACCGCGACGGGCGTCGCTTCGCCGCCGTCGGCGCGGATGCCGGCGACGGTCTTTTCGAGCGAGCCTTCGTATGCGTGGTCGCCCTCGTGCAGTGTGCGGGCGGCGCAGACAACTTTGCCGCCTTCGGCGGCGAAGACGCGCGCGATCTCGGCGCCGATGCCTCGGCTGGTGCCGGTGACGACGACTACTTTTCCGTCGAGCTTGCCCATCGTGTTGTCTCCTTCGCGCTGCGTTTGTTGCGGAGCCACATCATGCCACGCTTGCCTCATACGTTCGAGCGGCCCAGACTTCGGCGGAGGCCATATGCGTGTTGAAGCCATCTACGTCTCGCCCGTGAAGTCGCTCGCGTTGCAGCGGTTGGAGCACACGATGCTAGGCAAGCACGGGATCGTCGAGGATCGGCGGTTCTTCCTGATCAGCGACAAAGCGCGGTTGGTGACGCAGCGCGAGGTGGCATCGCTGACGCAAGTGCGGGCGGTGTTCACGCGTGATCCGGATGCGCTTCGCCTGGAGTTTCCGGACGGGCGCGTCGTCGAGGGTGCGCCGACGAACGGCGAGCCGATCATGTCGCGCTTCTTCGGGACGCGCGACGTCGAGGGGTTTCTGGTCGACGGGCCGTGGGACGCGGCGATGTCGGCGTTCGCGGGCATGCCGCTGCGGTTGGTGCGCGCAGCGAAGTCTGCGTTCGACGGGTTCCCCGTATCGATCTGCTCGGAGGCATCCATCGCGGCGCTGCGTGCGAACTCCGGTGAGTCGTCGATCGAGGAGCGGCGGTTCCGGCCGAACTTCTACATCTCTGGCTGCGATGCGCATGGCGAGGACGCGTGGATCGGCGGCCGCGTGCGTATGGGCGCCGCGGTGGTGCACGTGGCGATGGCGGATCCGCGCTGCGCGATCATCACGCACGATCCGGATACGGGCGAGCGCGACATGAGCACGCTGAAGATGATCGCTGCATACCGGCCGATGAAGTCGAAAGAAGTGAACTTTGGGGTGTACGCAGGCGTAGAAACTCCGGGCGAGATCGCCGTGGGCGATGACGTTGTGCCGCTGTAGGCCGCCTGCCCATCTGAGAGCAAGCACTAAGGAGATACGGATGAACGACACCGTTGAGCAAGTTACGCCCGTCATCCGCGAGAACAGGCGGAAGTTCCAGGAGTTCTGCTTCTCGCTGTCGGAAGACGAGCTGACGCGGGCGGTGCCGGACAGCACATGGGTCGTGAAGGATTTCGCGTCGCATCTGAGTACGCTCGATTCCTTGTTCATCGGCTACGTGGGCAGGCTGGAACGCGGCGAGCAGATCAGCATGACGCAGGACGCCGCCGGTGCGCCGTTCGACCTTGATGTGTGGAACGACGCGCAGGTCGCGGAGCGGCGGAGTTGGTCGATGCAGCAGATCTTCGATGAGGCGTCGATGAATCGTGACACGCTGATCGCCGCGTTCGCATCGCTAGACGAAGAACAGGTCGGCCGGCTGATGCACTTCAGCGACCCCAAGCGCGGGTCAGCGGACTTTCCGCTTAAGGCGTTCCTCGTCGGCTGGGCGCAGCACGACCCGATCCATACAGCCGACATGCTGAAGGCGCTGCCGGAGCGCGCCAGCGACGCGGCGCTGCAGGCGTGGCTGGCGAACCCGTTCGTGAGCGGGTATCAGGCTGCGATGAGCGGGATGGCGAAGGGGTAGGGGATCGCCATCCGCGAACGCGCCCCTGTACGATGGGTTCGATCAGGCTGACGCAGTAAGGAGGAGCGATAGTGCAGGCTTCGTCTCGTTCGGCCGTCGCGACGATGCTGCCCGCTTCCGCATACGTCGATCCTGTCGTGTACGAGCGGGAGCGGCAGGCGATCTTTGCCCGTGAGTGGGCGTTCGCGGCGGACACGGTGCAGCTCTCGTCGCCAGGTAGCTACGTCGCGACTACTGTCGCCGGGTATCCGATCGTTGTGGTTAACGACGCCGGGACTCTTCGAGGGTTCCAAAATGTGTGTCGGCATCGAGGTGGTCCGCTCGTTTGGGACGGCGGGGGCAGTTGCAAAGGGTTCGTCTGTCGCTACCACGGCTGGTCATATGGGCTCGATGGCGCGCTTCAGACCGCTCGCGACTTCGGCGACGACGCTCTGCCGCGCGACGGGCTATCGTTGCACGATGTGCGCGTTGAAGCGTGGCGCGGGCTCGTGTTCGTGAATCTTGAGCGCGGCGCGCCCGCGCTCGTCGACTGGCTTGGCGGCTTCGCGGGCGAGTGCGACGGCTACGCGATGGAGTCGTTCCGCCCCGTTCGTCGATCGAGCCATCGGATCTCGGCAAACTGGAAGGTGTACGCAGAGAACTATCAGGAGGGCTATCACATCCCGCTTGTGCATCCTGGGCTCAATCGCCAGATTGATGCGCGTCGATACGAAGTCGATGTTCGCGAGGGCTACTGTGTGCATCGGGCGCCGGCGCGCGAAGGCGCGGTCACTTCGGGCACGTGGCTGTGGCGCTTCCCCGGGCTCGCGCTCAACCTCTATCCGAACGGCATGTGCCTCGAAACGTACGCGCCCGTCGGGGCCGGCGAAACACAGATCGAGTACGTCTTCTTCTTCGCCGAAGGCACGGGCGCAGACGAAATCGAGGCGTCCGTGGCTTCATCGACGGCCATCCTCGACGAGGATCGCGTCATCTGTGAGGTGGTACAGCGCAACTACGCGTCCGGACTCTACGGGGGTGGGCTGCTTAGCCCGCGCCACGAGGCGGGAGTCGCGTACGTGCAGGAGTTGGTGTTGCGCGCGACGGCGGCAGCGCTCGCGCCCTAACGTTCGGAAGCGGCGAGCGACGGAAGATTGGCGCCGACAAGTAGGCGTGAGCCCACCCGAATGTAGTCATCGTTCAAGGCACGCCGTCAAGTAGCGCTTGATTTGCGATCGCCTGCGCAGTAGCGTGACGTCATCCCCGAATGCCGACCGCGCCAGCCCGGAGGCTTCATGTTCGTATCCATCTCGAACCGCTTCAACACCTTGCTTCTCGTACTGCTGACTTCGACGGCAACGTCGGTGTGATCGCAGCCTTTGCCACCGTATCGGCATGCAGTACATCAGCTGACGCGACTGGGCTCAGTATCTATGAAGGCTCCCTCAGCCACTGCGTGGCGGACGACAACTCCAACATAGGGATCACCGTCCAGCAGGGCGAGGTTGACTCGTGCTTGGTCGACTCGAACTTATTGGGACTCCTCGTCAATTCCCAGTCGAACGTACACGACAACACCGTGAACTTCAGCAAGTCGTCTGGTATCCAAGTCAATGGCGGTGAATCGATCGTGAGTGACAATACGGTGAGCGACAGCGGTACCTTACAGAGCGCGAGCGGGGTGATTGTACCGAGCGCTGGCAACCGCATCACGCACAACACGGCATCGGGCACGGCCGGCCCCGGTATTCAGGTAACAGGCAGCTTCAATACCATCGACGACAACAGCACGTTCGTCAACACGGGCATCGGCATCGTCGTGGCAGGAAGCAAGAACACCGTCGTGAGGAACAGTTCGACCGGAAACGTGAACCAGGCGGCGAGCACGAACTACTCGATCGACGCCGCCAACAATGCGGGTCCGATCACTGCCGCGAATGCGGCGACGAATCCCTGGGGGAATACGCAGTAGGGTCCGATTGCAACTCGATTGCTTCAGCGATGTCGAAAACACGAAAGCCGCTCTCGCCGAGCGGCTTTCGTATCTGCATCGTTGGAGGCGACGACCGGATTCGAACCGGTGATGGGGGTTTTGCAGTTCTACTTCGGACGTGTAGAGCCATGCACCGCCGGGCATATCCGAACCTACGTCGCGCCGTGATCCCTCTGATCCGTGTACCCGCGAACACACGTCGGTACGCCGGTTGCTGTCAACGGTTGCTGTCAGGGCAGCGCTGAGGCGGACGGGGGTGGGGGTCAGCATCTAACGTCGCTCGCCTACTGAACGCGAGTACATGTCCGCGCAGAATTTTCACGAAATTCCCGTTCGGGATCGGCCAGCACGAGAGAGGCTTAACCGTCTACGGCACCAACTCGCGCAGCGGAATGCCCAGCGCCGACGCAAGGCGGTCTAGGTTAACCAGCGAGACGTTCCGCTCGCCCCGTTCGGCGCTACTCACGTACGTTCTGTGTAAACCGGAACGGAACGCCAACGCCTCTTGGGATAGGCCGCGTTGCTCCCTCAGGCTCCGAAGCCGGGTACCGAATCTGGTGCGAATGTCAGGCTTGGCTCGTGGCACAGTTCGCCTCGAAACCAAGCTGACGCTATGTAGACGAAACGTCTACATACTATGAGTCTCATTGCCGATGATCCCTACATGGAACAAAGGGCCACTCCGGTGCTCGCCGCGCTACTGGTATCCGCCCTGCTGATCGCGGCTTGCGGCGGAGCCAGCGCCGAACGCGAACAAGAGCCTGACCGCGTGGTGAACGTCGTGCTTCGTTGCGTCAGCGGCGAGCCGCCGCGTGCCATGACAGGCGAGTATTGCCAACGCTTCTTACAGCCCGAAGCCAGCGACATCTACTTGAGCCACTATCGGGTTCGTCGGGAGATCACAGTTAGGACAGGCAGCGGCGGCTCGTACACGATTGAGGTATCGCCGCGTGTGTCCGTCACTGTCGGCGACGTGTGGCCGCAGGACGGGCGATAGTGGCGCTTGTCGCTTACCGTGGTGCTCTGCGTGGCGCGCGCCGATTTCAACCGAGCTTCGTGAGCAGACTGGCCACACCGGATGCCACTGCGAAGCCGTGTTTGACTTGATCGTTCTGTTTC
>JANXYW010000108.1 GCA_025355835.1 Chloroflexota bacterium | reverse complement strand
CGCGCGAGGTCGAAGTGTTGCGGCTGATCGCACGCGGTCTCGCGAACAAAGAGATCGCGCGGGAGTTGGTGCTATCGGAGAAGACGGTGAAGACGCACGTGAGCAACCTGCTGCAGAAGTTGGATCTTGGGGATCGGACGCAGGCGGCGTTGTTTGCTGTGCGGAACGGCGTCGTGACGGCGTAAGCGCGGTCGCCGGACGGGAGCCACGAAGAACACGAAGGGGCACGAAGTAGGTTCGGACGGGCAGGATGCCACGACGCGGCAGCCGGGGCCAAACGGGGGCGGACACGCAGGTCCGCCCCTACGGGATCGATTGCCGCTACCTGTCATTGCGAGCACCGCGCGGGCTGAAATGCCCGCGCTACGGTCGTGGGTGGGCGCGGTTCGCAGCGAGTATCCGCCGATCGATGTAGGTCGTTCACATCCCCTGCCCCATCCGGCCCGGCAGGCGCCCGCGCATACTCAACGAGTGGCTTGCGTGAACGAGCGCGGTCGCGGGGAGATACAGCTGTGGCTGTTGCGATTGAAGTTGACGTGGCGGACTCACAGCCAGGGACGGCTGTGCCACTCCGCGTGGTGCCAAGCGTGGCTGTGCCGGTGGCCGTTTCGGTAGGCGGACGCGCGCGGTCGGGGCTGCTTTCGCCGGAGCGGCGGGCGCTGACTATTGGGCTCGTGCTAGTGATCACGCTGGTGGCGTTCGAGGGGCTTGCTGTTGCGACGGTGATGCCGGCGGCGCAGCGTGAACTGGGCGGGCTGCGGTACTACGGCTGGACGTTCAGCGCGTTCCTGCTCGCAAGCGTTGTGGGCATCGTGTGGGCGGGCGAGCAATGCGATCGGCACGGCCCAGCGCGGCCGCTGGCAGCCGGACTCTTGCTGTTCGCTGCGGGCTTGATCATCGCCGGATGCGCTCCTTCGATGCTGGTGCTTGTTGCGGGGCGGGCGGTGCAGGGGCTCGGTGCGGGCGTCGTGCCGTCGGTCGCGTATGTTGCGATCGGCCGCGGCTACGATGCGTCGATGCGCTCGCGGATGTTCGCGGTGCTTGCGAGCGCGTGGGTCGTGCCGGGGCTGATCGGGCCGGTGATCGCTGGCGCAGTCGCCGACTACGCGAGTTGGAGACTGGTGTTCCTGGCGCTGCTGCCGCTGATCGCGATCGCAGCCGCGCTCGTGCTGCCGGCGTTGCGCCGTCTTGGCGCGCCCGACGCTGCTGCTGCGTCTTCCTCGCGCACCGTTGCGGCCGCGCTGCTGGCGTTTGGTGTTGGGCTAGCGCTGGCGGGTCTTGCTGTTGCGTCGCCGGGCGTCGCCGTGGCTGTTGTTGTTGCGGGTGTTGTGGTTTCGATCGCCGCGCTGCGGACGCTTGTGCCGCGCGAGGTGTTGCGTGGGAGCGGGATCGGAGCGGCGATTGTTGGCAACGGGCTGGTGAACATGGCGTTCTTCGGCACGGAGGCGTTCGTGCCGTTGACGATCACGACGCTCCGCCACCAGTCGACGCTGGTCGCGGGCGTCGCGCTGACGGCGGCGACGATCTCGTGGACGGCGGGCGCGTGGATCCGCGAGCGGATGGACGATCGCGTCGAGCGGCGGACAATCCTTCG
Organism: Chloroflexota bacterium; assembly: GCA_025355835.1. GTDB lineage: Bacteria > Chloroflexota > Dehalococcoidia > DSTF01 > JACRBR01 > JANXYW01. Next base: position 3,201 of record JANXYW010000108.1, on the reverse strand, counting down.
CGTTGGTGTTTCTCTTGTCGCTGTGGGGATCGCGGCGGCTGCGCTCGCGCTTTGGCCGGCGGCGCCGATTGTGGTTGTTGCTTGTGGCTGGGGGATCGCGGGGCTCGGTATCGGACTCGTGTACTCGACGTTCTCGCTGATCGTGCTCGAAGCGGCGCCGGAGGGGCAGGAGGGGCTGACATCGTCGTCACATAAGCTCGCGGAGGTATTGAGCACGGCGATCGGCATCGGCATCGGCGGCGCGGTCGTGTCGGCGGGGGCGGCGGGCGGTTGGGAGCGGATGGGCGTCGGCGCGGTGTTTGGTGTGATGTTTGTTGCGGCGGTTGCCGCGGTGGTGGTTGCGGGGCGGGTGCGCGTTTAGCCACGAAGGACACGAAGGTGGCACGGATGTATCCGGGGCGGGTGGTTGTTTCAAATGTTTGGTTCAGGACGAGCTTGACGCGGGTTGGTGTTCGCACGCGGCCCGCTGTGGTGGATCGCGGAGTGCGTACTCCGTGAGTCCGGCGTTGCCGGACACGCAGCCGAGGACGGCTATGCCACCATGCGTCACGTCGTGTTCCGGGGCCCGGGTACGGTCATTCGATGCGTTGGGATCTTGGCCGAGCGCGGGCGAAACGGGTTGCGCCCCACGGCGATTGGTGGTTGTTCGCGGACGCTCGATCTGGCGAGCACGGCGCGGACTGAAGTCCACGCTACGGGAAAAGTTGGTCTTCCCCAAACACGAAGAACCCCGGAGCCGTATGCGCTCCGGGGTTCCTTCTCGTTTCCCGCTTCTTACGTTACGCGGGCTTCTCTTCTTTTTTGGGCCACATGTTCTTGAGGTCGCCGGTGACGTTCGCGGGGACCAGGTTGTCGAGGTCTTCCTGCTTCCAGATGGCGTTGCCGGTGGTGTTATCGAGCTTCTTCACGATCTCGGGCAGACTGTAGAGGCCGATGACGGAGCCACTGACGAGGAAGTCGCGGCCGTTGACGTTGCCGGAGACGTCGTCGCGGCAGAGCCACACGACGAACGGCGCGACGCCGTCCGGCGGGTTCGCCTTCTCGAACGCTTCGAGGCCGGCCATGCCCATGCCGGCTGCGCCACCGCGCGATGCCGCGGCCTTCATCTCGTCGCTGATGACGAGGCGGGTGCCGGCGCGCGGGCGGATGGTGTTCGAGCGGACGCCGTAGCCGCCCATTTCGCGCGCGAGTGAGCGCGAGAGGCCGACGATGCCTTCCTTGGCAGCGGCGTAGTTGCCCTGGCCGCGGTTGCCGAGGCCCGACTCCGAGCCCGTGTGCACGAAGACGCCGCCGCGCTGCTGGCGGAAGACGACAGCGGCGTGCTTGCTGAGGTTGAAGTGGCCTTTGAGGTGGACGGCGATGACGATGTCCCACTCTTCCTCTGTCATGTTGAAGAGCATCTTGTCGCGGAGGATGCCGGCGTTGTTGACGAGGATGTCGAGGCGGCCGAACTTGTCGAGCGCCTGCTGCACCATCTTGTCGCCGGCCTCGAACGAGGCGACGTTGTCGTAGTTGGCGACGGCATCGCTGCCCATCGCCTTGATCTCTGCGACGACCTGGTCGGCGGGACCGGCCTCGGCGCCGGTGCCTGCTGCGCTGCCGCCGAAGTCGTTAACGACGACGCGCGCGCCCTCTGCGGCCAATGCCAGCGCTTCGCCGCGGCCGATGCCGCGTCCGCCGCCGGTGACGATGGCGACCTTACCTTCAAGTCGATGAGCCAATGTGCGCCTCCCGTGTGTGTTCGTGGAGGCCCGCCGGGCGGCGGGCCGAAGCTTCGAAGCAGCTCCCGGGGGTGGCCCGGACAGCGATCGGCAATGTACGGGAGGGTTATTCCTACGTCAACGCTGTGGCGCAGATGCGCAAAGGGTAAGCGCACGCGTTGCAGTTATCGTAAGTGCACTTGCCCCTACCCCTCTCCTTTTGCGTTTACCCGTTGCCCTGTGCTCCGCTAGCGCGAACGTAGCGCGAAGCTGGGCGGGAGCGCGGGAAAAGCACGCGCTTGCCAAGCCTAGAATAAATTTTTCTATAGTGCACATAACGGACCCGCTCCGTACAACCGAATAGATTCATCCGTCTAACCCTTCGCCAATCGGCGCGCGCCAGAGGTGCCACGAGGGTTAACAGGAAACCCGTCACCAGGACGGGCATCCGGATGAAGCGCAACCCCCATTCTACGGCTGGGCGTATTGATGCCTACGAAAAGTGGGCGAGAACCGAAGATCGCACTGCTGCTACCGCAAGTGCCCGCCGCGCATTCAACGAACGTTGTGAGAAGCAAGTAGACCCCGAAGGCAAGCTGCCTCCAGCCGAACGATCACGTCGCGCCGAGTTTGCGAAGAAGGGGTACTACACGCGCCTCGGTCAGCTGAGTGCGAGGGCGCGGTCATGACTACGAACTTGATGGAGCTACGGAAAGACCCAAACCTTTTCAGCAAGATAAAGGCTGAGATTGTAGGAGGAGGCTATGCCGGTGACTTGACCCCGCCGCTGCTTGCGTACGTGGCGGCGATGTCGCGCCTACTCGACAACCCACTGAACTTGGTTCTCGTCGGGCCATCCGGTGCCGGAAAGAATCGCGCGATTGACGCTGACTAGATGTAGTTCACACGACGGGGAGAGTAACGAGAGGAAGGCCCGTTGCCACGACCAGCGGTTCGAAAAGACCTGCCCGCACCGATTCTTCAACACCCTGCCAGACGATGATCGCGTGCGCGCACACTGTGCACGAGACCCCCCGCTCCCGCCAGGCGGAGAGGGTCGGGGGGAGGTCTTTACGGCGCCAGCGCCTGCAGCGTCGCCAGCGCCACCGAAACCGTCTCCGCCAACGACGCTGGCAGAATCCGCCCGATCGCGTCTTCGGGCGTGTGAATCAGCTCGTCCGCGCGATACAGCATCACCGCGTGCACGCCGCCGGCCTCGAAACTCAGATGGTCGCTGCCCGTGTTCGGCGGCAGCGACGACGGTGAAGCCGCGACACCGATCTTCTGCGCCGCCAGCCGCGCCACATCGATCAAATCGTCGTCGCCAATCAGATCGAGCCCACTCGACGTGCCGACCACATCGAGATTCACCATGCCGCGCAGTGCCTGCTTCTCTTCCGCCGACAATCCCTGGACATACGCGCGGCTCCCGAACAACCCGAACTCTTCCGCGCTGAACAGCGCGAAACAGTGACGCGCGGTCAGCTTCTTCGCCGCCACG
>JANXYW010000038.1 GCA_025355835.1 Chloroflexota bacterium | reverse complement strand
GCGCAGATGCGCGCGCTCGAAGAAGCCGCGGTCGCCGCAGGCACGCCGCTCGACGACCTGATGGAGCAAGCCGGCCTCGCCGTCGCGCAGGAGGCTTGGCTAAGCCTTGGCCTCGTCGAGGGACGGCGCATCCTCGTCCTCGTCGGCCCCGGCAACAACGGCGGAGACGGGCTCGTCGCCGCACGCCACCTCGCCGAGTGGGGCGCGGACGTCGTCGCGTACATGCTGACGCCGCGCACGGGCGACAAGAACTACGGCCTGCTGACGGGCGCAGGCGCAGCAGCCTTTGTCGCAACGGACGATCCAGATCACACATTCCTCCAGCAAGCGCTCGATGGCGCAGAGATGGTGATCGACGCGCTGCTCGGTATCGGGCGCAGCCGCCCCATCGACGGCGCACTCGCCGAACTGCTGCGTCGCCTCAACGCGGCAACGCAGCGACCGGTGCCGCCGAAGATCATCGCCGTCGATCTGCCGACAGGCATCGACGCCGATTCCGGTCGCGCCGATCCCCTCGCCGTGGCCGCCGATATGACGGTGACCTTCGGCGTCGCAAAGGTTGGACTGTACACCCTGCCCGGATCGGAATACGCCGGCTACATCCAGGTCATCGATATCGGCTTGCCGAAAGACGCCGTCGCGTCCGTGCCGCTGGACCTGTTGAACACAGCGTGGGTGCGCGAGCGACTGCCGAAACGCCCGAAGTCATCGAACAAAGGCACCTTCGGCCGCGTGCTCGTCGTAGCAGGTTCGACGAACTACCCCGGCGCGGCCCGCCTCGCCGCGGAGGCGTGTTACCGCGCGGGCGCCGGACTCGTCACGATCTCCTGCCCCGCGCGGGTGCAGGCGATGCTCGCATCAGCGATCCCCGAAGCGACGTGGCTCCCCTTCTCGGGCGACTCCGGCTCGATCTCCGATCGCGCGGTGGATCAGATCATCGACAACCTCGCGTCGTACAACACACTCCTCATCGGCCCAGGACTGAGCCAGTACGAAGGCGTGCGCGCCGCCGTCATGCGCATCGTCGCCGTCACTCCACCAAACGTCCGCGCGTCCGTGATCGACGCCGACGCGTTGAACGCGCTGGCAAGCACGGACGGATGGCCCGCGACAATCTCGACGCCCGCCGTCCTCACGCCGCATCCGGGAGAAATGGCGCGCCTGCTCGGAAGCACCGTCGCCGACGTGCAGGCCGATCGTCTGAATGTCGCCGTCGCGGCGGCGGCAAATTGGCGCCAGGTCGTCGTGCTGAAGGGCGCACACACCATCATCGCTGCGCCCGATGGACGAGCAGCGATCAGCCCGTACGCGAACCCGCTCCTCGCCAGCGCCGGCACGGGCGACGTGCTCGCAGGCACCATCGCCGGCCTGCTCGCGCAGGGCATGCCGCCGTTCGAGGCCGCGGCATGTGGCGTCTACGTCCACGGACTCGCAGCCGAGGAGATCGGCGAGGAGCTGGGCGACCGCGGCATGCTGGCCAGCGAACTGCTGCCCGCGCTTCCCCGCGCGGTCCGCACCGTCCTGCACGGCAAACCATCACGTGGCACCTCGATGCCCTTCGGCATCGGCGATATCAGCGCGCTAGCGGGCCTCGGCCGTGCTGCCGGCATCGCCGATTCCGGCGACTAGCGCCGCGTTGTCCATCGAATGCCACGCGACGACCCAGGAGTGGCACAGCCGTCCCCGGCTGTGAGGCCCACTTTCGCCGCCACACCAATCTGCGCCATCTGCAAAATCTGCGGTTCCGACGTCGCGCTTTACTTCTTCCACCGCTCCGGCTACGCTCAGAGCGCTCTATGGAACGCTTGATCTACCTCGATAACGCTGCAACAACGCCACTGCACCCGCTCGCCCTCGAAGCGATGATGCCGTATCTCACCGGTTCGTTCGGCAACCCCTCCGCGACGTATCGGCTAGCGAAACAGGCCAACGACGCAGTGGTTCGCTCGCGCAAGACCGTCGCATCGATCCTCGGCGCGCGACCGACGGAGATCGTCTTCACAGGCGCCGGCACGGAGTCGATCAACACGGCCATCAAGGGCGTCGCATTCCAGCAGGAGAAGGCGCGCGCTGGCAATCACATCGTCACGTCGCAGATCGAGCATCACGCCATACTGCACGCGTGCCAGTACTTGGAGCGTTTCGGTTTCGACGTCACGTATCTGCCCGTCGACCGCTACGGTCTCGTCGATCCGGACGATGTCGCGCGCGCGATGACGGATCAGACCATGCTTGTCAGCATCATGACCGCAAACAACGAAGTCGGCACGATCGAGCCGATCTTCGAGATCGCGGCAGCCGTCCGTGAACGCGCATCCTCGCTCAAGAAGCGCATCCCGTTCCACACCGACGCCGTGCAAGCGCCGAACTCGCTCCAGATGAACTTCGCCGAGCACGACATCGACATGCTGAGCCTCGCAGCGCACAAGTTTCGCGGGCCGAAGGGCGTCGGCGTCCTCTACATCTGCCGCGGTGTGCCGTTCCTCGCGCAGCAGAACGGCGGCGGACAGGAACGCCAGCGCCGCGCCGGTACCGAGAACGTCGCCGGCATCGTCGGCGCTGCCGAAAGTTTGCGCATCACGCAGGAATCGCTCGACGCTGACCGGACACGCATCGCCGGGCTCGCACGGCGCCTGCGCGACGGCATCCTGCACGCTATCCCAAACAGCACGCTGAACGGCCATTCGGAGCAGCGTCTCGCCAACAACGTCAGCATCTCGTTCGATGGCGCCGACGCCCGCGACCTCCTCGCCGATCTCGACGATGCGGGTATCGCCTGTAGCGCTGGCGCTGCTTGCGGCGCAACAACCATCGAGCCCTCGCACGTGCTGCTGGCAATGGGCGTGCCGCTCGAGCGCGCCATCTCCACCCTGCGCCTCAGCATCGGCCACGAAACGACCGCCGCAGGTGTCGACGCGGTGCTGACGGCGCTGCCTACGATCGTCGAACGCTCCAGAGCAAAGCGCGCACCCGACTCATCGGCGACGGCCGCCGGCTAACGTGCGCTTCGATTCAGCGTTCGAAAGGAGAGACGCGTTGCGTGGTGGCATAGCCGTCCTCGGCTGTGCGTCCGGCAAAGCCGGACCGACGCAGCACAGTGCGCGGCTGACCCGCGATCCGCCGCGTGCGATCCCGCGCACTTCGAGGGTTAGCGGCAGAACCACCTCCAATCCGCCTACCCTCGCGAACCCTCTCGAAAACCCACCCTGATATCATGCGCCGATGGACGAGCCGGAGCTGATCGCCGCCTACGTCGGAGTGCTGCGCCACGAACTCGCGCTACCGCGCGGCGTCGATGCGTTGCTCGAGCTTGAAGTGCGGCTCACGCCGAGCGATCCGAACCAGCGGCCGCCCGCCCGCGCGCCCGGCATCGCCCGCCTCGCGAAAGCGCTGAAGCGCCTGCGCGCGCACAAAACGCCCGCCGATACGCTCGATCAATTCCAGCAGGATCTTCGATTCCTCCGCGTCTTCGAGGACGACACCAGCGCCTGGTCGAGCACGGCGATCGATGATCTGCTCGCGAACGTCATCACCATGCCGACACCGCGCGCGCGAGCGGCAGCGGCGGATGCCGAAACGGGTGCGGCACCAGCACCCGTCGTCCCGTTCCGACCGCGAAAACCGCGCGTGCCCCGGAGCGACGCATGACCGGCATCCTCAAACGCATCTTCGGCGCCGGCCAACCCGCGCAAGACGAAGATCGTCCC
>JANXYW010000026.1 GCA_025355835.1 Chloroflexota bacterium | reverse complement strand
GCGACGCGCCGGATTCGTACCGCCGAGGCGGAACGCAGCGAGCCGATGACGGAGGCGATTCGTGAAGCCATCGAGGCGGGGTTCATTCGCGCCGGCGATCCCTGTATCATGGCGAAACTCGTCACCGGACTGGTCAGCATTGCCGTGTATCAGGCATTTGTGCTGGCGGACGGGCGTGATGCGGACAAGTATCGAACCGGGTGCGGCGACATGATTACGTCGTACCTAACGCCTTAGCCTAGAAGTGGAACCCGGAGGCATCTCCGGCGGTACTGATCGTGCAGGAACAACAGACGCAGGAAGGTAAGGAGCGGGCGATGTCGAACGACGATCGATTTGCAGATGTCGAGCGGGTGGCGGAGCGTCCGGCGCGTACCGCGAATGCGGCGTGGCTGCTGGAAGCGACGACGTGGTTCATGGTGGCAATCGCCGGGATGCTGATCGTGTTCGGCGGCCTGGCCGTCGATGCCTACCGGCACAATCACAGCGCGACCGAAGAGTCGTTGCTGAGCCTCGGCAACCCGGGGCACTTGCTGGCGGCGATTGGCCTGTCGGTCACGTCGGTGGCGATCCTGCTCGGATTGAGCGTCGCAGCGCTGAAGAGCGCAACGACGGCCGAACTCGCCATCCGGCGGTTCGTCCCGGTGACGGCGGCGTGGGTGGTGCTGGCGGCGATGGCGATCGGATCCGTGACGTACATCGGCGCGTCGGGTGTGACGATCGGTCACAGTCACGGCGCGACGAGCAGCGTCGTCGGCGACACGACGCGGACGGGTACCGCAGATGAGGCCGGTGGAGTGGCGCAAGCGCTAAAGGATCAGGGCATCGCCACCGATGCGGGTGGCACGGCCGCTGCGGTCAATCCCGCGTCGGTGCCGGGCGCGCTGACGCAGGGATCGAATGGTAAGGCGGGCGGCCAGCACGACCACGGCAAGCAACCGACGTTCACGCAGCTTGAGACGCTTTCGCAGGACAAGCTGATGCCGTTGTTCCCGGCGGATACGGTGAGCGCCGCCGACTTCCCGAAGTTCAAGGAGCAGGTCCAGCAGGTGCGCCAGGTCGCGCTCAAATTCCCGAAGCCAGCGGACGCGATCGCCGCGGGATACGTCCGCACGACGAGCGACGTTCCGTACATGGGCGAGCACTACCTGAACTACAACTACGTGAAGTCCGGCATCTTCGACCCGGAACACCCGCAAGGCTTGCTGTTCAGCAAGATCGACAGCGGCGAGGAGAAGCTCGTCGGCGTGTGGTTCCTGCTGGTTCCGGGCCTCGGCGGCATCACACGCGATGTGGAGCCCACGGGCTTCGTCGGCAATCTGGATCTGTGGCACGCGCATACGGGCCTCTGCCTGAACGGCTTCTCTGGCGCCAGCGAGGGCGAGACGAAGGAGAGTTGCAGCGCCAAGGGAGGCAGCTTCACCGCGGACCTGCGCTGGATGATGCATGTGTGGGTCGCAACAGAGAGCACGGAGAACCCCGACGGCGTGTTCGCGTACTTGAACGGCGATCTGTTCAACAAGCAGCAGGCAGCGTCGAAGGCGGCGGCCGCTCCGAGCGGCGTCACGCCGTAGCGGGAGTTCGTAGTTTGTAGTCGGTAGTTTGTAGTTTGTAGTTTGTAGTTTCGAGGGGCCCGTACGGGCCCCTCTTCGGTTCTCGCTACAATGTGGGGGCTAAGGTGATTCGACGAGACGCAAAGCCGGCCGGGACGACGAGGAAGCGCGCGATGCCCGCGAAGCCTCGCCGCGCTGCGCGGCCGCGCACGTTCTGGGATGATTTGGCGCGGCTGAGCAATTCGACGACGAGTTTGAGCGGGCCTAGCGTGTCGCCACACCCCCAAAGCAATTCGAAGTGACGGATTCCCACGACTCCCTCATCGGGCGCGAGACGCCGGTGCACATCACGAAATACGACGGCTCGTATCATCGGCGGTGGCCGGGGCGGTTCGTGTTGCAACAGGGGGCGTTGTCGCTGGTGTCGTTCGCAGCGGGGGACGTGATCGCGCGGACACCCGTCGTTGCCGACGATCCGCAGCGGTCGCCGTCACGTTGGCCGGGCGATCTCTATCTCTGGGACGACCGTTGGTACAACGTCGCCCGCATGCCGCGTAGCGGGCGGACATGGTTCTACGTGAACATCGCGACGCCCGTGGAGTTCGATGGCGCGCAGTTCCACTGCATCGATCTCGATCTGGATGTTTCGTGGTTTGTGGGCGACAAACCGCGGGTTCTGGATGAGGACGAATTCCTCGCGCACAGCCAGTCCATGCGGTACCCTGCGGACGTTATCGAGCGTGCGCGCGCCGCCGTGGACGAGGTCCTCGGGTTGATTGGGCAGCGCGCTTTTCCATTTGATCGGGCATGATTCGCGACGACCTGGCAGGGATGATCGAGTCGGCGACGCAGGCGGCTATGGAAGCCGGCGAGCTGCCACAGGTCGCGCTCCCGGAGCTGGTGATCGAGCGCCCGGCGAAGCTCGAACACGGCGACTATGCGACGAATTTGCCGATGCGGCTCGCACGCGCTGCGCGCGCTAACCCCATCGACATCGCGAAGGCGATCGCCGCGCGCATTCCGCTCGAAGGCGGCATCAGCGCGGCCGAAGTTGCGCCGCCCGGTTTCATCAACTTCCGGCTTTCCGAATCGTGGCTGGCGCAACAAACGAACGCGATCGTCGATGCCGGCGCATCGTTCGGCAACATCGCCCTTGGCACGGGACAGAGGATCCAGGTGGAGTTCGTCAGCGCGAACCCGACCGGGCCGCTGACTGCGGGCAACGGGCGTGGCGCGGCGATCGGTAGCGTGCTCGCGTCGGTGCTCGAAGCGGCGGGCTACGATGTCGAGCGCGAATATCTCGTGAACGATGCCGGTACGCAGACCGAGGTTTTCGGTCGCACGCTCGTCACGCGCTATCAGCAGCTGCTGGGCAAAGACGTCGAGATCCCGGCGGACGGCTATCCCGGCGAGTACATGATCGATCTGGCGAAACGGATCCGCGAGGAATCCGGCGACGCGTACGCGGACGCGACCATCGATGCGCCACCGAAGGAGATGGTGCTGCGCGGCATCGACCTGCTGGTCGAAGGCATCGAGCAGGATCTGCTGCGGCTGGGCGTGAAGTACGACGTCTGGTTCCGCGAGCGCTGGGTGTACGAAGGCGACAACGTCTACGAAGCTTCGATGAAGGCGCTGCGCGATCAGGGCTACCTGGTCGAGAAGGAAGGCGCGCTCTGGTTCGCGTCGACCGAACTGGGCGAGGACAAGGACAACGTCGTCATTCGCAGCACCGGACGGCCGACGTACTTCGCGTCGGACATCGCCTACCACTACGACAAGTTCGTGGTGCGGAAGTTTGACCGCGTGATCGATGTCTGGGGCGCCGACCACCAGGGCCACGTATC
>JANXYW010000173.1 GCA_025355835.1 Chloroflexota bacterium | reverse complement strand
ACCTCGACGCCTACGGCCCTTGCGGCGACAGATACGCCCGGACCAACGCACACGGCCGCCTCCGGTACCAACACGCCGCCAGCTGCCACCAATACGCCAACCGCTCTAAATACCCCTGCGCCCACGGCCACAGCGGCGGTCGCGCCCGTGGTTGCCGTGACGGACGCAGCGTCTCCAAGTTCGCCCGTAGCCAGTGGTGCGAGCCCGCAGCTGCCCCGCACTGGTGCGGGCGCTGGTAAGGCGAACGGTCGGGCGCGGTGGTCGAGTCTCGTGCTTGCCGCTGCGGGCGTTGTCGCCATGCTCGGAGCGGTCGCGGTGGGAAAGCGCTCCTGAACGGATCCAGATGCGCTGAGATTGCCCAGATTCGGGGTGATTCTTAATAGAAATCCTCATGTGAAACGCGATCCCAGGCTGCTACGATCATGCAGTTGGACTACAGGCGTGCCCCGCGCCACCAGATTCCGGAGGATCGCGTTCATGACAAAAGCTCTCAACCTCGCCCTTGCCTTATCCATTGCGGGCGCAGCCTGGATCGCGCTGCCTGGCGCCTCCGGCGTGGCGTTCGCCGACTGCACGGGACTGACGCCCACGAACACACCGGTGGCGACCAGCACCCAAACCTCTACCCCGACGCTGACGGCGACCCCGACGCTGACGGCGACCGCGACCGCGACGGCAAGTTCGACGACGACACCGACGACGGCCGCGACGAATACGCCGACCGCAACGAGCACGCCGACGGCTACGGCGACGGCTACGGGGACCGCGACGGCGACGGCGACGGCGACCGCGACGGCGACGGCGACCGCGACGGCGACGGCGACCGCTACGGGGACGGCTACGGCGACAGCCACGCCGACGGCAACGCGTACGGCGTCTTCAACGCCGACGTGCACGCCTACCGCGACGTCCACAGCCACGAACACGCCAATCGCCACGAGCACTTCTCCGGCCGCGACGGCGACCCGTCCGAGCGCCGGCACCGGGGCCGGCACGACGCTTCCGCTCACGGGGTCCGGTGGCTCGGCGGGTGGATTTGGTGAGTCGGGGATCGCACTGGTGATCGCCGCAATCGGCCTCGCCGCAATCGGTGGCTCGGCCGCGCTCCGCAAGCGAGTCCGTTAGCACTTCACAAACGCAACAGTCGAAGAGAGGCCGCCATTGAGGCGGCCTCTCTTCTTGTTTCTTCCCAACACTCCTGCCAGATCGCGTCAGCAGGCCCGCCTAACCGCATACCTGGCTCTGTTATCCTGAACCAAAGCTCTGCGACAAGCCCGAAGAGCTAACAGCCAAACGCTATGAGCTAACCCTCCACGATGCCCGACTTCAAACTGGTTTCCGACTTTCAGCCTACCGGCGACCAGCCGGCGGCGATCGCGGCGCTCGTCTCCGGACTCGATCGCGGCGATCGCTCGCAGACGCTGATGGGCGTGACGGGTAGCGGCAAAACCTTCACGATGGCCAACCTCGTCGCCAAATATCAGCGGCCGACGCTCGTGCTGGCGCCGAACCGCACGCTCGCGGCGCAGCTCTGCTCTGAGTTCAAGGAGTTCTTTCCGGAGAACTCGGTCGAGTACTTCGTCTCGTACTACGACTACTACCAGCCGGAGGCCTACATCCCGCGCACCGACACCTACATCGCCAAAGATGCCGACATCAACCAGGAGATCGACAAGCTGCGACACGCCGCGACACGCGCGCTGTTCGAGCGCCGCGACGTGCTCATCGTGGCGTCGGTGTCGTGCATCTACGGTCTCGGCGAGCCGGAGGAGTACCAGAGCTTCGTCGTCAACGTGAAGAAAGGCGAGCGCTTCGATCGCTCGCGCATCATGCGCCGCCTCGTCGATATGCAGTACGAGCGCAACGACATGAACCTCATCCGCGGCAAGTTCCGCATGCGCGGCGACAGCATCACGATTCAACCGTCGTACGAAGAGCTGGCCGTCCGCATCGACTTCTTCGGCGATGAGGTCGAGCGCATCATCGAGATTGATCCGCTGACGGGCGAGCTGCTCGCCGATCGCGACTTCGTCGACATCTATCCGGCGAAGCACTTCGTCACGTCGCACGACAAGCTCGACGCGGCGATCGAAGACATCGGCATCGAGATGCGCGAGCGCGTGCAGGAGTTCCGGGCTAACGGCCGGCTTCTCGAAGCGGCGCGTCTCGAAGAGCGCACGAACTA
>JANXYW010000382.1 GCA_025355835.1 Chloroflexota bacterium | reverse complement strand
TTGATGCCGAAGCCTTCGAGTTCGGAGCGGCTCGCCGATTCGCCCGTGCCGAAATCGACGCGGCCATTCGAAACGAGATCGAGCGTTGCGATGCGCTCAGCGATGCGCGCCGGCTGGTTGTATCCGGGCGGCATCAGCGTGATGCCGTGGCCGAGACGGATGTTCTTCGTGCGCTGCGACGCAGCCGCGAGAAACACCTCGGGCGCGGAGGAGTGCGAGTACTCTTCGAGGAAGTGGTGTTCGACTTCCCAGGCGTGATCGATGCCAAGTTGGTCGGCGAGCTCGACCTGCGAAAGCGCGTCCTGAAACAGCTTCTGTTCGCGGCCTTCACCCCACGGGCGCGGCAGCTGGTGCTCGTAAAATACGCCGAACTTCATGACATCGTCTCCTTTGTCGATCCACAGAGGACACCGAGTTCACAGAAATTGGTGACCTCAGTTGACCATTCTCTTGGACTCGATTCTCGTTCCACCAAAGTTCAGCAGGAGACCGCGTCGACGGTCGGTCGCCTTCAGGTGGTTGATGAGCTGAGACTGCTCCTTCGTTGTCAGAGTCGTCATCGCCTTGATCTCGACGATGATGTCGCCGTAACAGATGAAGTCAGCCCGATACGAGCATTCAAGACGTTCCCCCTTGTAGTCGATAGAAAGTGCGACTTCATGCGCGAACGGAATACACCTTAAGCCAAATTCGATCTTGAGCGCCTCGTGATAGACGGGTTCAAGGAATCCTGCCCCCAGGTGACGATGTACCTCTATCGCGGCGCCTATGATGGCGAAGGTTTGTGAATCACGGCTACCATTCGAGCGCGGTTCTTGCCCTTCTATGCTTTCTGTGTCCTCTGTGGATCGATCCATCTCGCTCAACGACCGCCCGTCACACCGCCGGATTTGATCAGCAGGTCTTCCAGCTCCATCTGCCACTCGAGCGACGCGCGGCGCTTTTCCGGCGTGTCTGCCAGCTCTTCGTAGATCGCTTGGCCCCACTGCACGTGGCGCTCTTCTTCGAGCAAGATGTGTTCGAGGATGCGCACCGTCGGCGCGTCGCACACCGGATCCGTGACCAGCACATGGTGCCGATAGTAGACCGCGAGGTGCGTCTTCAAGACGCGATACAGTCCGACGAGCCGCAGCAGCTGATCTTCCTGGAGTTGCATCGTTTCGACAAACTTGAGGAACTGCTCGTTCGGCGGCTCCGCCTTGTTCGACCACGTGAGCGTCGGCGGCACGTCGCGCGCCATCTGTTCCGTGACGCGCAACTCCGGCAGCCGCTGGCCGATCCAGAACGAATGGATCGAGTCCTCGTAGCAGTGCTGCCCCAGCGTGAACTTCACTTTGATCAGCGGCGACGACGACGCCCAGCCGCTCGCCGTCGTCATGCAGACGTTCTCGGCGAACTTGTAGTGAATGAGGCGGCGCGCGCTCTCATCGACACCGAATTGTCCGCCCACCGTTCTCGGATCGAACGCGAGTTCAAGCATGCGCGCCTCCCAGGCTCGCCAGCCGCGCCAGCGTCCGCTCGACGACTGCGTCACGATCTTGCTTCAGTTTGCGTTGGTCGGCAGCGAACGTGCGCGCCGCGCCCTTCGCCGCATTGAGCTTCTCCGGCGCGACGGTGTAATCCGGCACGGGATGAATGCAGTTCACGGGACACACCGGAGTACAGATGCCGCAGTCGATGCACCCATCCGGCTCGACGATATGCGTGCGATGCCCCGTCGCGAAATACTTGATCGTTTCTGTCGGACAGACGCGGCGGCACCATCCGCAGTTGATGCATGCTTCGAGATCGATCGTCACAACCGCCATTGGCGCCCCTCAGTAGCGGGCGCCAAGCGTGGGCCCACCCCTTTGAACATCTCTCTGCGCCCTCTGCGCCTCTGCGGTGAACCTACCCCAGAGCGGTAGTCGCGCGCGTCATCTCTTCTGCGAAGAACTCTCGGAGCTCCGCGCTCTGTACGCCGCTGAGGCGTGTGCGGAAGCTCTCGGCCATCGCGTGGACGCGCAGCGCCTTCGCTTCTTCTTCGGGCTTGCCCTCGGTGAGTTCCTTGACGAAGTAGTCGCCGATGGCGGTGTGCGTCACTTCGTCCGCCCAGTTGTAGTCGTAGCAGTGCGCCATCAGCGAGTCGCCGATC
>JANXYW010000376.1 GCA_025355835.1 Chloroflexota bacterium | reverse complement strand
CCTACATCGCGCATTTGGCTGGCGCTACGGCGCGTCTCGATCGCGAGGGCGAAGAGGCGCTACTTCTTGCCGGTGAGGTCCTGGAATTTACGGTCTTGTTCGGCCTGCGCTTCGCGTGAGGCCTGGCGGCCGGCGCGGACTGCGCTGCGGATGCGGCTTTGCGCAACGGCGGCGAAGCCTTGCGGCGCGGGTGCGGGCTGCGCCTCGTCGTTGAGGAATTCGACGGGAATCGCGTCCTGTTCGGGTTCGCCGGGGCGGGCGAAGAGCCAGATTGCGAGCGCGACGGCGCCGGCGACGAGCAGGAAGATCAGCAGGATCGGCACGAGCTTGCTGCCGCCTTCGCGGACGATGATCTGCTGCTGGCCACCGCCATTCTTCAACTGCTTCTCTGCTTTCTTCGCGGCCTTCGCGGCGGCCTTCGCGCGATCCTTCTCGGCCTTCTCGCGGCGCTCCTGATCCTTGCGCTCTTTCACCGACGATGGCTCCAGCGCGAACTCGATCTTCCCGAACGGCGTCTCAAAGTCGACGTCGTAGCCGAAATCGTCTTCGGCCTGCGACTTCTTGCGCTTCTTTGTGGGCGGCGCGATCGTCGCCCGCGCGTCGTCGGGCCGGTCGGCTCCAGCGACATCGTTCGTGGTGGATTCGTCTTGCGCCATGACGGGCCTCCGTGTGGGACTGCTCGGGGCGGCGCTACTGCTTCGGCTTCTCGTTGTCAGTGCTGGCGCCGGTGAGGCCAGCAAGCACGCTCGCGGCGCGGCGCACGCCCGCGACGACGCCGTACGCGCGCACGATCGGCGTGACGGCAGCGCCCGTGACGTACGTCAGTGTGCCCTTCGCGTGCGTGGCGGTCTCGGCAGCGCTGCCTAGCAGCGGCTTCACGTTTTCATCGAGCACGTTGATGCTCTTTTTCACGAGGATGCGGGCAAGCAGCGCCAAGACGATGGTGGCGACGAGCGCCACCACGAAGAACGCGGCCACGGCGATCCCCATGAAGATGATCACCCAGTCGCGAAAGGTGGCGACGAACAGTGGCGAAAGCTCGGTCAGGGCGTCCACAGGCGTATCCTCAGGTGTGATTGTGCGTCGAAATCATAGCATGGGAGATTGAGGCGCAATACGCCCGGGGTTGACGACCGGCAGTTCGGGAACGGGGCCCCGTC
This sequence comes from Chloroflexota bacterium, assembly GCA_025355835.1. Taxonomy (GTDB): domain Bacteria; phylum Chloroflexota; class Dehalococcoidia; order DSTF01; family JACRBR01; genus JANXYW01. The sequence continues at coordinate 2,144 of JANXYW010000376.1, read as the reverse complement.
AGGCTATGTGCCTGAATCGCCACAGCCGCCACGCGACCGTTGCATAGCTAAGCACCGCTACGACGACGAGCGTCCACCAGCACTGGCCGAGCGCAGCGCCAACGGCGAGCGCCAGGAGGCGCACGTCGCGCGAGGCCACACCCAGCAGATCCGAGGCGACGCTGCGGCCGCCTTCGGTTTCGAGCCGGGCACGCGAGTACGAGACGAGGATGAAGCCGACGATTGCGGCGAATCCCACAACGAGCGGCCCGGGCCAGTTCTCGTGGTTGAAGGCGTACCAGGCCATGCCGCCCGCGATCGCCGCATCGGCGTAGCGGTCGAGCACCGCATCGAAGAGGCCGCCGAACGTGCTGGCGGCGTGTTTCGCGCGGGCGAGATCGCCGTCTACGCCGTCTACGATCGACGACGATTGGATCAGCACCGCGGCCTCGATGTTGCGGCCAATCGCCAGCAGCGCGAGCGCACCGAGCGCCATCGCGAATGCGGCGACGGAGACCTGATTCGGCGTGATCGGCGTGTGCGCGAGCGCGTTCGCGATCGGCACGGAGAAGCGCCGGTTGAGGTAGCGCGATACGGGGCCGTCGAGGCTGGTCGTTGGAGGGTGGAGGTTGGAGGTCGGAGGAGACGCCACGCTACGCCAACGCCTCGGCGGCCAGCATCGCTTCCGCCGCACGCAGATCGTCGGCGGTGTCGATGTCGATCCAGCGGCGGCCCGTGACATCGACGGCGTCGAGTTCGCCGCTCCGCGCGAGCGATGCGAAGACAGCGCCCGCTTCACCATCGCGCAGTTCGGGCGTGATCGCTTCGAAGACCTGCGGCGTACACCAGAATGCACCCGTATCGAGCGCATTCCACTCGTCGAGATCCTTACCGAGATCGACAACGCGCCCATCCCGAATGAGTGCACGCGTGGCCTCAGCGGCCCGCGGATCGGCAGGCGCCGCACGATCGATCGCGAGACGACAGCGGGCATCCGCACCGCAAACAAGGGCTTCGACGAGCGCGGGCTCGACGAGGTGATCGCCCATCGCCAGCACGAATCCGCCGTCACGAGGTATCACATCGCGCGCCGCCCAGATGGAGCGGGCGTTGTGGAGATCGAACGCGTCGTTCTCTACGAAACGCAGCGTCATGCCGGCAAGGTGCGCGTCCTCGAGTGCGGTGCGGATCTGGCCGCCCAGGTAACCGACAACGATCGTCGCGTCGGTGACGCCCGCCGCCGAAAGGCTCTCGAGGACGTGATTGATGATCGGGCGGCCACGCAGCATCAGCAGCGGCTTCGGCACGGCATTGGTGAGCGGCTGGAGCCGACCACCATCGCCAGCAGCGAGGATCAGTGCGTGCATGGAGTAGGTTCCAGGTTCTGGGTGTTAGGTTCTAGCGGTTAGGTTCGATCAGTATCGCACGGAATGCGAGCTTTGAGTGGAAATAAGGCGGCGCGGGCTTGAAGCCCGCGCCGCAAGAGTCAACATTCGTGACTACGGTCGGCTACTGCTAGAACGGCAAGCCCTTGAGCCCCTGCATGCCCTTGACGGCCGCTACATCGCCAGCGTGGCCCGTCGCGTGCATCGATGCGAGTTGGATGAGGAACGCCAGAGACTGCATGCCGAAGAACTGCGTATCGACTTGCCGGTCCAGGTCTGCATCGCTGAGCGTGGCGATGTAGTCGAGCGTCACCTTCTGGATCTGCTCGGCGTACTCCTTCATCGCGGCGCCCGAGATGGTCGCGCCGTGTCCCCAGATCTCCTGCGGGTTCGGCGGCAGTCCGCTCTTGGAGGCGAACGCCGGCCAGATCATGTCGGCGCCCTTCGCCTTGTTCATGACAAAGAAGTCAAAGCTCGTCAGCGCGTGGACGTGCGACTTCGCTGCGGCGTTGCATGTGCCTGGCCCATCGAGGTTGTACTGCGCATCGTCCATGCCGTCGGCGGCCATCTTCAACAAACCAAATGCCTGTTCGGTCTGCAACTTCGCGTAATCTACTGCTTTCACGTGGTTCCTCCTGAATGTTCGTGGATGGGAAAGTAGTTTCCCATTCTGTAGCGACTGGGTCAAGGAGGAGTAGTGGATAGTGAGTAGTGGATAGGGATGCGCGACGGGCGCTCCACGCGAAACGGAAGCAGTAGCTGCGAACGGGGACCGCGCGG
>JANXYW010000336.1 GCA_025355835.1 Chloroflexota bacterium | reverse complement strand
CTGATGCATTCGATCCACTACATCGACCTCATCCGCTCGCTGATCGGCGAGCCTTCGGGCGTCTACTGCCGGGGCGCGCGCCACCCGAATCTCGCGAAGTATCCCGACGCGCGCACGAGCATCATCCTCGACTACGGCGACATGGTGCGCTGTAGCCTGACGTTGAACCACACGCACACGTTCGGCCCGCGCTACGCCATGTCGCAGATCAAGGTCGAAGGCACCGAGGGCGCGGCGATCGCGAAGATGGGTGTGAATCTCAACTATCCCGAGGGCGAGCCAGATGAGCTGACGATCGCCCGCGCGGGCGGCAACTGGGAGAACGTTCCGTTACGTGGCTCATGGTTTCTTGAGGCGTTCGAAGGGCCAATGTCGAACCTGCAGCGCTTCGTCGCTGGCGATGACGCCGCGCTCGTATCGAGCGTCGAAGACGCGTACAAGACGATGGCCGTCGTCGAGGCGTGCTACGCATCGAGCGCGCACGGCGCGACGCCGATCCCGGCGGACGGCTGACGATGGCGCCGCGCATCGACGCACATCAACACTTCTGGCGCTACTCGCCGCAGACGCACGCGTGGATCGACGGGACGATGCTCGCCATCAAACGCGACTTCCTGCCGCCCGACCTCAAGTTGCTGCTCGACGCCGCTGGCTTCGACGGCTGCATCGCCGTGCAGGCGGAGCAGAGCATCGCCGAGACGAAATGGCTGCTCAGTCTCGCCGACGAGTATCCGTTCGTCCGCGGCGTCGTCGGCTGGGTCGATCTCTGTGCGCCCGACGTCACCGAGCAGATGCGACGCATCGCCGCGCGCCCGCGACTGAGCGGCGTCCGCCACATCGTGCAGGACGAGCCAGCAGGCTTCATGCTGCGGCCCGACTTCCAGCGCGGCATCGCCGCACTCGCGGAGTTCAACCTCACGTACGACATCCTCATCTACGAGCACCAGCTGCCCGAAGCGCTCGCGCTCGTGCAGCGTTTCCCGAACCAGCGCTTCGTCATCGACCACATCGCCAAACCCGCGATCCGCGACGGCAGCATCGACGCGTGGCGCGCGGGCATCACCGCGATCGCTGCGAGCCCGAACGTGTACTGCAAGCTCTCCGGCATGGTGACGGAAGCGGACTGGCAGCGCTGGCGCCCCTCGGACTTCGCCCCGTACATCGAGACCGTGCTCGAAGTGTTTGGCGCGGGGCGGGTGATGGCCGGCTCGGACTGGCCGGTGTGCCTGCTCGCGGGCGAGTACGGCGGCGTGATGGCGATTATGATGGACGCGATCGGCGGGCTCTCGGCGGACGAACGTGATGCGATTCTCGGCGGGACGGCGGCGGAGTTCTACCGTGTGGCGTAGTGCGCGATTTAGCCCATCTACCTCGTAGCGCGGGCTTTTCAGCCCGCGCGGTGCTCGTTTTGGCGGAGCGGTTCGATTCGGGGTGAAGCGCTGATCCCGCAGTCCGCGCGGGCTAGAAAGCCCGCGCTGCGGTGTAGGGAACGAAGCGCCGTCAATTCCCGCGTCCCGCTTCCTACTCCCGCCACACGCGCCCGTTCGGGAACTCATGATCGTCCAGCGACTGCTGATGCATCGTGATGCTGAAGCCGGGCGCCGTCGGCGGGATGTAGCGACCGCGGCGCACGACGATCTCGTCGACGAAGTGCTCGTGCAGGTGCTCCGCGTACTCCAGCGCGCGATTCTCGAGACTGCCGCTGACAACGATGTAGTCGATCAGCGAGACGTGCTGGCCGTACTCGCAGAGGCCGACGCCGCCCGCGTGCGGACACACCGGCACACCGAACTTCGCTGCGAGCAGCAGCACGGCGAGCACTTCGTTCAGCCCGCCGAGACGGCACGTGTCCATCTGCAGAAAGTCGATCGCCTCCGCCTGTAGCAGCTGCTTGAACATCACGCGGTTCGGGCAGTGCTCGCCCGTCGCGACGCCGATCGGTTTCACAGCGCGGCGGATCGTTGCGTGCCCGAGGATGTCGTCGGGGCTTGTCGGCTCTTCGATCCAGAGCAGCTTGTACCGCCGTAACCGCGCCATGTGCTCGATCGCCTCGTTCACGTCCCAAGCCTGGTTCGCGTCGACCATGAGCGCGCTGTCCCAGCCGATCTCTTCACGCACGAGCTGGCAGCGGTGCTCGTTCTCTTCGGCGTTGCGTCCGACTTTCAGCTTGAAGCGCGTCCAGCCGTCCGCCAGCGCCTGCCGGCATAGCTCGCGGATGCGATCGTCGGCGTAGCCCATCCATCCGACCGACGTGACGTACGCGGGATAGCCGTCGCGCAACATCTCCGCCTCGCGAGCCGCGCGCGTCGGCGCGTTGCGGCGCAGGATCGGGAGCGCCTCGTCGGGAGTCAGCGCGTCGGTGATGTAGCGAAAGTCGACGCAGGCGACAATCTGCTCCGGCGTCATGTCCGCGACCAGCTTCCACACCGGCTTGCGTTCGACCTTCGCCCAGAGATCCCACGCAGCGTTAACGATCGCTGCCGTCGCGAGGTGAATGGCGCCCTTCTCCGGCCCGATCCAGCGTAGCTGGCTGTCGCCCGTCATCTTGCGCCAGAACCCCGCCATATCGCTCGCGATCGACTCCAGCGTCTCGCCGACGACCAGCGGCGCAAGCGCGTTCGCGGCGGCGACGCAGATCTCGTTGCCGCGCCCTATCGTGAACGTCATCCCGTGGCCTTCGATGCCGTCCGCACGATCCGTCTCCAGCACGACGTACGCAGCCGAGTAGTCTGGATCCGTGTGCATAGCGTCGGAGCCGGCCTGCGTGCGCGACGTCGGCATCCGAATATCGCGCGCGCGGACGCCGGTGATCGTAGTGGGCATAGGCCGCTCCTGGATCGCTTGTTCGAACCGCGGATCATCGATGACGCTACCAGATGGCAATCTTGGTCGGATGCCGGTGCCTCCGCAGGCGGTCGTCTTTCGTGATGAGCGACCAGCCGTGCTCGACTGCGGTTGCGTAAATGATGCGATCGGCGGGGTCGCGGGGGAACGAGGCTGGTAGCTCCGCGGCGGTGGCGGCCACTGCGTGCGTCGTCGTGATCGTCCGAACCTGATCGGCCAGATCCTCAAGCCAGGACCGAGTTGGCAGCGGCACGATGATCCGCTTGTGCCGGGCGAGCCACGCAAGCTCGAACCAGGTGATTGACGCGATCGCCAGTTCGTCCGCGTTCGTCAAGGCTCGGGCGGCGGCGGGACTGAGCCGATCGGGTTCCGATGACCACCAGTACAGGACGTGGGTGTCCAACAGCACTGTGGTCATGGCAGATCCCAGGACGCTCCAGTCGTGAACAGTTCCTCATCCGTCGCGTTGGAGGTGACGATGCCAGCGAACCGGCCCTTGAGCGCGTGGGGACCCCTTGCGGGCGCGAGGCGCGCCACCGTGATGCCGTGCCTCGTGATCTCTATTTCGTCGCCGTTCTCGACCTCGTCGAGCAATGCGAGGAGCTTCGCCTTGACCTCGGTCGCCGTCAACTGCCTGATCATGTGGTCATTATAATAGTCATGTCCGAGACATCGCAAGACGCGGGTCTGCCTAAGCTGGGCCGCTTAGGGGAGGAATCTCGCCGACGTTCGTGCCATCATGTTCGCGCATAGTGTCACCCAGCAGGCGAGGACGCCTGCGCCGCGCGCCCTTGCAGCGACAGGACGAACCCGATGCCAGAACCCGCTCCGCCTCCAACGCAACCGAAAAACGCGATCGTCATCCTGCTCGATAGCCTCAACCGGCACATGCTGGGCGCGTACGGCGGCACGGAGTTCCTGACGCCGAATCTCGACCGCTTCGCGAACCGGGCGTTGCGGTTCGAGAAGCACTACTCCGGCTCGCTGCCGTGCATGCCTGCGCGGCACGACATGCTGTGCGGCTCGCTCGATTTCCTCTGGCGGCCGTGGGGCTCCGTCGAGATCTGGGAACGCACGATCACGTCCTACCTGCGCGAAGCAGGCGTGACGACGATGCTGATCTCCGACCACCCGCATCTCTTCGAGACCGGCGGTGAGAACTACCACACCGAGTTCACGGCCTGGGATTACGAGCGCGGCCACGAAGGCGACCCGTGGAAGACGCGTCCGGACACGTCGTGGCTCGGCGCGCCGCCGATGGGCCGCGCGCAGATGCCGTATGACAACTCGCGCGGCTACTTCCGCGGCGAGGCCGACTTCCCCGGCCCGCGCACGATGGCGGCGGCGGCGCGCTGGCTCGACGATAACGCCGGCTATCACGACCGCTTCTTGCTGTTCGTCGACGAGTTCGATCCGCACGAGCCGTTCGACACGCCCGACGAGTACGCGCTGATGTACGACGACTCGTGGCAGGGCCCGCACTTGATCTGGCCGCCGTACGTCAGCGGAGCTATCGCCGCCGGCGTGCTCACCGAGCGCCAGGCGCACCAGTTGCGTGCATGCTACGGCGGCAAGCTGACGATGATCGACGCGTGGTTCGGCCGCGTGCTGGATACGATCGAGCGCAACGGCATGTGGGACGACACCGCCGTCATCGTCTGCACCGATCACGGCCACTATCTCGGCGAGAAGGACATCTGGGGCAAGCCGAACGTGCCGATCTACGAAACGCTCGGCCACATTCCGCTGATGGTGTCGTGGCCGGGCGTCGAACCCGGCGCGACGACAGCGCTCTCGACAAACGTGGATATCTTCGCGACGCTCGCCGATCTCTTCGGCGCCGACGTGAAGCATCGCACGCACGGCAAGTCGCTCATTCCGGTGATCCGCGGCGAAGTCAGCTCCGTGCGCGACCACGCGCTGTCCGGCGTTTGGGGCCGCGAGGTGCACCTCATCGACGAGACGAGCAAATACGCTCGCGCGCCGATCGGCGACAACGCACCGATCTCCATGTGGTCGAACCGCTGGTCGACAATGCCGATCACGTCGCGCCCGAAGTTACGGTTGCCGCTGCCGGACGATCGCGCGTTTCTGGATCGCATGCCCGGCTCGAAAGTGCCGGTGATTCGCCAGCCGTTCGTGCAAGGCGACCGCCTGCCGTTCTGGGCACTGGGCCCGTTCAGCGGCAACCATCTCTACGATCTGTACAACGATCCGTCGGAAGACGAGAATCGCGCGGGCGAGCACCGCGAACGCGAATCCGCCGACCGCCTGCGCGCTGCACTTATCGAAATCGAAGCTCCGGACGATCAGCTGGCGCGTCTCGGGTTGCAGTAACGCAGCTTCGTAACGAGCGTTCGCGCCGCTTGCGGGTGGCTGCGCCGCGTACGACTCGAACGGCGAATCTGTTACAACGCTGGGCATGGACGGCATCGACGACGCTCCTTCTCGGGCCCCGCCCTCGCTTCTCGCGCGCGTCGATCGCCGGCGATTCCTGCTCGGCATCTTCGGCGCCGGCCTGGTTGCTGCAACGTGCGGTAGCGAAGACAAGCCGCCGTTCGGCTCACCGGGCGGTCCGCGCGCGACGAACACGCCAACACGCAAGGTCCGCACGATCACCGAAGAGAACCAGCTCGACGGCGACGGCAATTGGAAGATCGCCCGCCCGGCGCTGATCGGCGAGATCACGGCGTACTGCGGGCAAGTCAGCGTCCAGCGCGGCGAGACGCTGAACGTCCACGTCAGCACGATGACCGACGGCGCGAAGTACGAGGCCGATGTGTACCGCATGGGCTGGTACGGCGGCGTCGGCGGCCGCAACGTCCGGTCGATCAAGAACATCGACGGCGAGAATCAGGGGCGCTGGGATCCGCTGCGCGGCGTACAGGAATGCAAGACCTGCAAGGTCGAGACGGCAACGCTGCTCCTGGAGTGCAACTGGAGGCGCAGTCTGCAGATCAAGATCGCGGACGACTGGGTGAGCGGCTACTACCTGGTGAAGTTGCACGAGATCAAAACCGACACGTCCGTCTACGCGATCTTCGTCGTGCGCGACGACGACTCCAGCGCGCCGATGATCGTGCAGGCTTCGACGAACACGTGGCAGGCGTACAACGTCTGGGGCGACGCGAGCGTCTACGGCTCGTTCGGCGCCGACCGCCGCTACATCGAGAAGACGCGCCGCGCGTACCGCGTGTCATACGATCGCCCGTACGACGTCAACATCAACGACAAGATGCAGTTAGGCGCCGGCGAGTTCTTCCGCTGGGAGTACAACTTCGTCCGCTGGGCCGAATCGATGGGCTTCGACATGACGTACACGACGAACGTCGATGTGCATCTGCGGGGTGAGACGCTGAAGCGGCACCGGCTGTTCGTCTCGCTGGGTCACGACGAGTACTGGTCGAAGCAGCAGCGCGACGCCGTCGAAGATGCGCGCGACAACGGCGTGAACGTCGCGTTCTTCAGCGGCAACGAATGCTACTGGCAGAGCCGCATCGAGCACTCGTCCAACGGCGAGAAGGCCCGCGTGATGACGGTATACAAGGACGCATCGCTCGACCCCGAGGCACGAGACAACCCGAAAGAAGCGACCGTCCTGTTCGCCGATCCGCCGGTGAGCCGGCCGCAGAGCATGCTCTCCGGCTTGGCCTACGGATCGAACACGCAGCCCGATTACATCGCCTGGAAGCCCGTGAACGTCGATACGTGGATCTTCGCCGGTACCGGCATTCAGGAAGGTGACGCATTTCCCGGCATCGTCGGCTATGAATACGACCACATGGCCCCTGCCGACAAGCGACCCGAAGGCCTCACTGTCGTCGGCAGCTCCCCCGTCAACGGATTTCTCGGCAGCGATACGTCCGTCTCCGCCGTCCACACAACGGCCAGCGGCGCGACGATCTTCGCCGCCGGCACCATCGCCTGGGCATGGGGTCTCGACGACTACGGCCACGAGAGCTACGGCGCGTTCGCAGATGCGCGATTGAAGAAGCTGACCGAGAACATCATCACGCGCCTCACCGGCCCGCGCACCGTGCCTCCGCCGCATTAGCCCCAGCGGATACAATCCAGCCGATGCTTGAACTCGAGCCGGAGCACCCGTTCGAAGCTCCACAGGGGTCATTTCTCGGCCATGTGAACATCGTTATGTTCACTTATGTGCTCGATGGCGGGTTGTCGTTTGCGTCAGGCGTACTCATCGCGCGCGCCGTGCACGCAGACGGGCGCGGGGCGTTCTCGCTGTTCATCATCTCGGCGGCCATCTTGCAGATGATCCTTGGCATCGGCTTCGGCAACGCCGCGCTCTACTTCATCAACAAGCGCGAGCTTGCGCTGCGCGAGATCATGAGCGCCGCCCACGTCGTCACGATTGGCTCGCTTGTCATCACGGCCGCGCTCGTCGCGGCGATCGCGCCGTGGGCTGGTGATCGCGTGCTTGGCGACAACGTATCGCCGTGGCTGCTCATCGCGGCAGTGCCCGTGATCGTCTATGCAGGGGCGCTGCGCATCCTGTTGCAAGCGCTTAGTCGCTTCGTCGCCATGGGCGTCGCGACGATCGTTCAGCCGGTCGTGATGCTCGCTCTCGTCATCGCCGACTACGCGCTCGGCGATCCGTCGCCGTCCCGGATGGTCGCGTTCTGGATCGTCTCGAACGGCGCGGCCGCGCTCGTTTCGCTGAGCATGCTCGGCGTCGCGAACATCGATCTGTCGCAGATCATCAAGCCGCGATGGGTTGTGCTGAAGAAGCTCGCTCGTTTCGGCGTGCAGGGCGAAACGGGCAACATCCTGCAGCTGATGAACTATCGCCTGGATCAGTACCTCATTCGCGGCTTCGTCAGCCTCGCGGGCGTCGGCATCTACGCCGTCAGTGTGTCGATGACCGAGGCGGTATGGATGATCGCCAACGCCGTCGCAATCGTCCTGCAGCCGCGGCTGACATCCGCCGCTGATGATGAAGTTCGCTGGATGGCGCCCGTCGCCGCGCGCAACACGTTATTCATCGCGACATGCGCGGCGGGCGCACTAGCGGTCGTCGCACCTGTACTGCTACCGACGATCTTTGGCGATGGGTACGACGGCGTGGTACCGGCACTCTGGCTCCTCCTGCCCGGCACGGTCGCGCTGACCGGATCGAAAGTACTGACGAGCTACATCTTCAGCCAGGGACGGCCGCTGGTGAACACGATGATCACAACAGCATCGCTCGTCGTCACGCTCATTGCCTTGATCGCGCTCGTCCCGCCGTTCGGCGTCAACGGCGCAGCCGCCGCGTCATCGATGGCCTATGCCGCGCACTTCGCCGCGGCGTTGTACGCCTATCGCCGCATTTCGGGCCAGCCGGTGTTCGAAGCGATCGTGCCGCGTCCGTCCGATGCGCGGCTATACACGGATGCCTTTCGCGACGTAATCGCGCGCATCTCGCGCCGCCCATCCGCCTCCGCAGTGGCAACGACGCCAGCCACGCCGCCCGGCCCCGGCAGTTGAGCATGGACATCGAGTCGATCTCGCCCGAGCAGCGCCTGCGCATCGCCGTCCTCGGCGACTTCGACGGCGTGCACACGCGCTCGTGGCTGCGTTGGTTCGTCGAGCGCGGCCACGACGTCCACGCCATCTCGTACTACCCGCCCCGCACGCCACTCGATGGCGTGACCCTGCACGTCCTGCGGCATCGAGCCACAACCGCGACACCGCAGTCGGGCGCACCCGATGCGGGACTCGGCGGGCGTGTGCCGCGTGGCCTCATGCGGCTCGCGCACGGGCTGCGCTACCGCGCGGCCGGCCTCCAGCGTGTCGTGCGGGAGATTCAGCCGGACGTGTTTCATGGGCACTTCCTCGTCGAGCACGGATTCTACGGCGCGCTGGCGGGATTCCACCCGTACGTCGTGACGGCGTGGGGCTCCGATGTCCTCGTTGAGCCGCAGCACGATCCGATCTCGAAGCTCATCGCGAAGTGGACGCT